>DASZWQ010000091.1 GCA_035546535.1 Pirellulales bacterium
GCCTAAATGGTAATTCGTGGCCGGGCTACCCACGGCCAGCGGCGGCGGGCCCATCAGCTCCGCGGTCTGCGTCATGGTGCTCACGTACCCCAGCGAGCCGGATTTGAGCGCAAAGGTGACGGGCCGGTTGGCAATCATCGGCGTAGGCACGATGCTGGCGATCGTGACGTGCTGCAGCACGGCCAGGACCGCCGCCTGCGTAGCGTTGCCGTTGAACGTGACGTTCATCGTTTTGCCTGCCGTGAACGTGCCGACGGTCGTGCCATTGAAGATGAGCGACGAACCGGACACCACGAGCGATCCCGAAGACTCGATACCCAGGCGGTCGTTGATATATGCCGACGTATCGGTCACTTTCAGCGTCGAGTTGGCGAAGTCGCCGATGCCGGTAGCAAGACTCGCGAAGGGGGTCAGCAGGATCGGCGGCCCGCCCGGGGTATAGATCGGCGTCGTGCCGCCATTGGTCATCGGGGGCGCGGGCGTAACGGTGACGCCCGCTCCCAATAGATTGCCCGCGGCCGTGAGCTGCCAGGCGGACCAAGGATTGACCGAAACTTCTTTATAGACCTGCGAATCGGCGGCGACCGAAAAAACAATGGTCGTGCCGCTGCTGTTGTTGATCGCGCTGATGCCCTTGGTGGTGCCGGGCTGGGTCAACGTCCAACCCTTCCAGTTGTTGGCGGCGGTCTCGACATAGATCTGGCCGTCGGCACCGACGGCAAAGACCTTCACGGCCGCCGTGGCCGTCGTCGCGGTGGGGGTCGAGATTTCCTGGACGGCGCCTGTCTGGGTCAACGTCCACACGCTCCAACCGCCGCCGGGGATCGCGTGCTCGGTCCACACCTGGTTGTCCATGCCGATGGCGAAGACGTGCGTCTCGCCGCTGGCGTCCATCATCACGCTGATTTGTTTGGCGGTGCCGGCGCGGGTTAGCGTCCAGTTGCTCCAGCCGCCGCCGGTGACCGATTCGTCGTACACCTGGTTGTCGGAACCGATGATGAACACCGTGAGAGCGCCGCCTGGCGCCACGGTCGGCTGCGTGGCGATATCCTGCGCGAACCCTGCTTGCGTCAACGTCCAGGCCGTCCAAGCGCCGTTGACCTGCTGCTCTTGCCAAACCTGGTTGTCATCACGAATGGCAAAGACGTGCAGATTGCCCGAACCATCGTGCGCGACGGCGATTTCCTTTACCGTTCCCGCCTGAGTCAACGTCCAGGCATTCCATCCGCCCAGGCCATTGGAGGTTTCCAGGTACACCTGGTGGTCGTTGCCGATCGCGAAGACGTCGGTCTGCGATCCCTGGTTGACCTGGATGGCGTCGATCGAACCCGAGGTGCCGCTGAGCATGCAGCGATCTTCGAACGTCTCGAAGCGGAGCTTGCGCCGATTCGGACGGCGCGCCGGTTTCCGTCGCGAAGGTGTGCGTCCGAAGAACCGATCAACAAGCTTGTCGAAGAATTCCGCCATCGCCAACTTCCCTGTAGGTTTGCCCGCTGGTGAGACGCACCGACGCGCAGCCTGATGCGCAAGGTTGGATCGGGTGCGGACCGAAACCGCCTGGATAGGATTTGTCAGAAGTGCCGCGAGCGCCGCCCGACCGGCGTTCTCCGATCCGCGAGGGGTGAGAATTCGTCGCCCACGGAACGGGAGGCGGATTGTCAGCGCCTTGCCGGATCGCGCCAACGCCAAAGTGCTGACGACTCGTTAAGGCTGCTGATAGCACCGCCCCCGCGGCCCGGCCGATGTCCGTCCGGTGCAATGCCCGAGTGCCATGCTTTTTCGCCAGCGGCGAATAAGCATGCTTTCCCAAGTACGGAGGGCTATCCCCGCCCCCTAGCAGCCTGTTGAAAAAAGCCCTCGTGGCTTTTTTCAACCTCGCCAAGTGCGAAGCAAAGCTTCGCACGACTCGCAAAATAAAGACTTACGTCGATATTTTGCCATCGCATCCCTGCGATGTCGCAGCCCGTTGAGTTCTTCAACAGGCTGCTAGGCGATTCCTGCTTGCTATCATGGTGGGCTTATGCCCGCACACTCGCCTGTCCCAGATGCCTCGCCCGCCGGCTCGTCGGCCGCACCGCTGCTGACTGCGCGGCATATCAGCAAGGCCTTTCCGGGCGTGCAGGCGCTCGACGACGTGCAGCTCACGCTCGCTGCGGGCGAGGTTTTGTGCGTGGTCGGCGAGAACGGCGCGGGCAAGTCGACCTTGATGAAGATCCTCGGCGGTGTCTACGCGCCCGACGCCGGAGAAATTCAGATCGACGGCCGGGCCGTACGCTTAGGGAGCGTGCAAGAAGCGCAAGCCGCCGGCGTCATGCTTATCCACCAGGAACTGAACCTGGCCACGAGCCTGGACGTGGCCGGCAATATCTTCCTGGGGCGCGAGCCGCGCTACGCAGGGCCGCTCGGCCTGCTCGACCGCCGCGTGTACGCCGACGCGGAAAAGATCACGCGTCGCATGGGCCTCTCGGTTAGCCCGCGCGAGCCGGTGAGCCGGCTTTCGATCGGCCAGCAGCAGTTGGTCGAGATCGGCCGCTCGCTGAGCCTGTCGTCGCGCGTGCTGATCATGGACGAGCCGACGTCGAGCCTGTCGGCCCAGGACACCGAACGCTTGTTCGCGGTGATCGATGATTTGCGCCGCGCCGGTGTCGGCATTCTCTATATCTCGCACCGCTTGCCCGAGGTGCAGCGCATCGCCGATCGCGTGACGGTGCTGCGCGATGGGCGCAATGCCGGCGAACGGGCGCGCGGCGAGATCAATCACGCCGCGCTCGTGCGGCTGATGATCGGCCGCGAATTGAAGCAGTTTTTCGTCCGCAGCCATCGGGCCGCGGTCAGCGGCGGCGCCCCCAGCGCGACGCTCGAGAAACCGGCGGCTCTATCCGTCGCCGGATGGAGAGTTTCAGCTACCCAAAAACGGACCGTCGATTTTCGCGTGGCGGCGGGCGAAATCGTCGGCATGGCCGGCCTCGTCGGCGCGGGACGCACGGAACTGGCCGAGACGCTCTTCGGCATACGCCGCCCTGTGGCGGGCGAAATCACGATCGCCGGTCGCCCGGTCGACGTGCGCAGTCCGCAGGATGCCATCGCGGCCGGACTGTACCTGGTGCCCGAGGATCGACGCATCCAGGGCCTTTTGCTCGAACAATCGGTGCGTCGCAATATCAGCCTGGCGTCGCTCGAGTTCCTGAGCCGCTTGGGCATCATTCGCCGCCGTGAAGAGCAGCAGTTGGCCGACCGCATGTGCCGGCAACTCGCGGTGCGAACGGCTTCGATCGACAAGCAGGTCGGCATGCTCAGCGGCGGCAACCAGCAGAAAGTCGTGCTCGCCAAGTGGCTGGCCCGGCAGCCGAAACTATTGATCCTCGACGAGCCGACGCGCGGGGTCGATGTAGGCGCCAAGCGCGAGATTTACGCCCTGATGGACGAACTGACGGCTTCGGGCGTAGGCATCCTGATGATCTCGAGCGACCTGGAAGAGATCCTCGGCATGAGCGATCGCGTGCTGGTGATGCACGACGGCGAGCTGTCCGGCGAGCTTGCGCGGCACGAACTATCGGAACAAGCGGTGATGAACCTGGCGACGGGCGGAGATCGCGGCGCATGAAAAAATGGTTGGGTCTGGCACTTTTCCTGTTGGCGATCTACCTGCTGCTGTTGCTGGCCGACCCCGGCGCGCGCAGCGCTTACAACCACGTGAATCTCGGACGGCGCATCGGCCTGTACGGCATCATCAGCCTGGGAGCGAGCATCCTGATCATCACCGGCGGAATCGATCTCTCGATCGGTTCCACGATCGGCCTGTGCGCCACGGTGATGGCCATGCTCTTGGTCGATTACCATGTGAACCCACTACTGGCCATCGTCGCGGTGCTGGCCTTGGGCGCCGCGATCGGGCTGGCCAACGGTCTGCTCGTGACCAAGCTCCGCGTCCAGGCGTTCGTCGTCACGCTATGCGGACTTTTTATCTACCGCGGCGCCGCGCGCTGGCTGTCGCGCGACCAGGTCAAGGGGCTTGGAACCGGCTACGAGTCGCTCAAGTATTGGCTATCCGACAGCCGCGACATTCTCGGCTTGCCGATGTCGCTCGTGATCTTTCTCGGCTTCGCCGCGCTGGCCACGGTGTTCTTGCACAGGAGCGTCTATGGCCGGTACATGTTCGCCGTGGGCAGCAACGAGCAGGCCGCCCGCTACTCGGGCATCGCCGTGGATCGATATCGCATCCTGGCGTACGTGCTGTGCTCGACCTTGGCAGCGCTTTTCAGCATTCTGTTTCTGATGGAGCAGAACTCGGTGCAACCGACCGAGACGGGCAGCTTCTTCGAACTGTACGCCATCGCCGGGGCGGTGCTGGGGGGCTGCAGCCTGCGCGGCGGCGAAGGGAGCGTGCTGGGCGTCATCATGGGGACCGCCATTCTCTGGATCCTGCCCAACTTTACGAAAATGTGGGGCGTCCCCTCGGAATTGGAATACACCGTGATCGGCGCGGCACTGTTGATCGGAGCCCTGGTGGACGAAGGCCTGCGCCGCGGCGCAAAGAAGTAGCACGCGGCTCTCGAAAAACCCTCTCCCTCCGGGAGCGAGTAGGGTGAGGGCTCGGACTTGCTGCAAATGCGCGCTTCGCGACTAACGCAACTTAGCGCAGGACGCGTTACCCTCCCCTAGCCCCTCCCTGGCAGGGAGGGGGATTTTGGTGGCTCCTATGTTTGTTTTTCGCCAAGCGCGCGAACGCTGGTGGCGTCGTTAAAGTCGACGTCGTCGGCACATCGCCCGCGTGTGCGAAATTCCTGGGTGTCCGCGGTCGATGAATGAAACAGGCGATTTGCTCGCACGCTAGCGGGCGTTCGCTTCCCTTCCGCGATTTTTCCTGCCCTGCCGGTTTCGTCGACCGCCGCCGCTTTTCTTGCACCACCCGATGCCAAAAGGCCTGCACACCGCTGAGCCGCGCATGTCGCGCGCGCCGAAAGCGCCACCAGACGCGCGGGCCGCCGAAGCCGCGCGCCGCGAGCGCCTCGGGTCGTGGGAACTGATTGAGCAGATCGGAGCCGGCGAGTTCAGCGAGATCTTTCGCGCCCGGCCCGCCAACCGTGGCGATGACGCGACCGCTACCTATGCCGTCAAACGGCTCAAACGCGAATACGCCAGGGACATGAGCGCGGTCGCTCAATTGCGCCGCGAGGCGCGCGTGGGAAGCGCGGTGACGAGCCCCCACGTGGTGTCGATTCTCGACGCCCAGTCACTGCGCCCGCCCCATTACCTGGTCATGCCCTGGTTGGAAGGGCGCACGCTCGAGTCGCTGCTGCGCGAGGCATCGAGCACGTCGTTATCCACGTCATTCACGCTGTGGATCGCGCGGCAGGTGGCCCAGGCGCTCGACGCACTCCAGCGCGCGGGCTGGGTGCATGCGGACGTTAAGCCGGCCAATCTCATGATCTCGTCCGCCGGGCATGCGACGCTGATCGACCTGGGGCTGGCTCGCCGGCCGGCGGACGAAGGTGCGACGCCGGCCGTGGAACTCGTCGGCACTCCCTGGTACATGGCTCCCGAGATGTTGCTCGGCGTCGGTTCGATCGACGCGCGCAGCGATCTCTATAGTCTGGGCGCCCTGATGTACGAAATGCTCACCGGCCGCGTGCCGTTTCCGGCCCAAGAGGCCCGGACGCTGGTCGAAGCTCATCGTGCCGGCGAACCAACTCCGCTGCGTGAACTCGCGCCGCACACGCCGGCCCCCGTGGCCCGGCTGGTGCATTCGCTTCTGGCGAAGGAGCCGATGCGTCGGCCGCAGGCACCCGGCGAATTGCTGCGCGAGTTGTTGGCGCTCGAAATCGCGCACTTCGGCGAAGACATCGCCCGCGACGCTTGAACCGCTTACAACCGCGGCTGCTTCTTCTGGTAGCTCAGATCGAGCAGGTCCATCGGGTGCGCGACGAGCAGGCGTTCGCCGCGGCTGCGCGCTTCGCGCATGATCTGCAGCAGACAGCCGGCATTGCCCGTCAGCACGACGCGGCTGCCCGTCTTCAAGATGTTGTCGAGTTTGCGGCGGCTGAGCCGGGCCGACATCTCGGGCTCGGTCAGGTTGTATGTTCCGGCCGCCCCGCAACAGACTTCGGTCTCGGGCAGGTCGACCAGCTTGAGGCCGGGAATCTGTGACAGCAAACGGCGCGGCGCCTCGCGCACTTTTTGGGCGTGCCCCAGGTGGCAGGCGTCATGATACGTGGCCACGAAGGGCATTTGCCCCTCGGGCGGAACTAGCCCCAACGAGTCGAGGAACTCGCTGACATCCTTGATCTTGGCGGCGAACTCGGCGCGCTTCGGCTGCCGTGCGTCGTGCCAATGGTGACCGTAATCCTTGAGCATCGCTCCGCACCCGGCGACGTTGACCAGGATCGCGTCGACGCTGCTGGGATCGAACGCGGCCAGGTTCACGTCGGCAAGTTCGCGGGCCGGCTCGCTCGATCCGGCGTGAAAATGAATGGCGCCGCAGCATACCTGGTTCTGAGGTACCAGCACGTCGCATCCGTTCTGCTGCAGTACCCGCGCCGTGGCCCAATGCGTGGGACGGAACATCACGTCCGCCACGCAACCCGTAAAGAGCGCGACCCGCGCCCGCCGCTTGCCGATCGCGGGCAATAGGGATGGCAGCGCCGGCCCCGGATTCTGCGGCGGCGGCAACATCTCGACCAGCCGCCGTAGCCGCGGCGGCAAGAGCCGCGTCAGACGCAGACTCTCGGCCAGCGAGACCAGCCCCAGGCGCTGCGCGATGCGCGCAGGGATCAACATCTTGCGCATGAGGTCCGGTTTCGTGAACAGCCCGAACAGGATGTATCGGTGGAACCAATCGGCGCTTTTGCGCGGGCCGTCGGATTGTTCCTCCATCGCCACGCGGAACGGCTCGATCAACTTGCCGTATTGCACGCCTGAGGGGCACGCCGTTTCGCACGCCCGGCAATCGAGGCACAGTTCCAGATGCCGGCGCACTTCGCTCGAAAGCGGCAGCCGGCCGTCAGTGACCGAGCGCATCAAGTAGATACGTCCGCGCGGACTGTCGTTTTCGTTCCCCAGTTCCAAGTACGTCGGACAAGCGGACGTACAGAGCCCACAATGGACGCAATCCAGGAACAGTCCGTAGTCGATCGCTTCGCCGGGTCGCGCCGGCTGCGTCAAGGCCGGCGCATGAGAGTGCGCCACAGGCTCAGTCTGCGGCGGCGCGGTGGCTGGTTCAGCGGCGGGACGGTCGCTTGGTTCGGTCAGCATACGAAGATCGACAGGCCTGGGTTGAGCAGGTCCTGCGGGTCGAATTGTTTCTTGAGGGCGGTCATAAGTGCGGCGTCAGCACCAATCGGACCCCACACGGCCTGGTGCGTCAACTCAATTCCGGCAGCACAAGAATAGACCGTGGCGTGGCCGTCGGCTTTAACCGCCGCCGGTTGCAGGCCGCGCACCAGGACATTCAGTGCGTCGGCGGCCGTGAACTCGGGAAACTGTACGTAAACGATGCCGCTGGCGGCGTGAGCCTGCAGCGAGCAATTCGCCGCCAGCGCGGCCGCTGTTTGCATGAAAGTCGCCACGGCGCTCGATCGCATGGTCGCCTTGACGACCAGCGCCGGATTGCCGGCCGCCGGGAATTCCGCAAGCCGCGACCACAGTCCCTCAGTTGCCGCGCCCTCGACAACGCGCGGCCCCCGCGCTCCGTGCTCTTTCCATTCGCGCAGCAATTGCTCGGTCTGCCACTTGACTTCGGCCGCCGTGCCTTCGAAACCGACGGCCAGCCGGGCGCGAATAGGACTCGAAACATGCCCCAGTGCCGGATCATGCTCCCAAGCGGGCCCCGCCAGCAGTTCGACGGCCATCGGCGTCGTGCGCGAAGCGCCTAAACCGGCCAACAGCGGCTCGGCCTGATCGAATTCCGCGATGTCGCAAACGACGAAGGCAGTCGCTTCGGCGACGGGGCGCAGCTTGAGCGTCACTTGCGTGATCACCGCCAGCGCGCCGCGCGAGCCGGTCAGTAACTTGCAAAAGTCATAGCCGGCAACGTTCTTCACAACACGACCGCCTGCCTTGAACGCTACACCGCGCCCGTCGACGGCGCTAATGCCAATAACGAAGTCGCGGATCGCGCCGTGTCCGAAGCGGCGCGGACCGCTGGCGGCCGTGGCCACCACACCGCCCAGCGTGGCCTGGCTCGGCTGCGGCACGTCGATCGGCAAACGCTGGCCGTGCGCCGCAAGTTCCTTGGATAGAGCTTCGATCGTGATGCCCGCTTCGACCGTGATCGTCATGTCGCGCGCGGGATAATCAATCACCCGAGCCAGGCCGGTGGTCGCCAGCCCGAAGCCCGGCTTGCGTGCCGGCATGCCAAAAACGAGGGCCGTGCCGCCGCCCATCGGATAAATCGGCGTGGCGCTAGCGCTTGCGCGCGCCACGACCGCGGCCAGTTCCTCCTGCGTGACAGGAACAAGCGTTTCGGTTAGCGGCAGGTTATCGGCGACGACGGCCAAGTACGGTTCTTTCGTGATCGTGGGCGTTTTCGGTTACATCGCGGCGCGGCGGCCGGGGTGGCGCTGTTCCAAACCGCACGCGCCGGCGGTCGGAAGCATCTTGGCCGGGCTCAGTCGCAACGTCGGGTTGAAGGCGGTCCGTGCGCGGGCCATCACGTCCAGATCGTTGGCCGAGAACAGCTTGTGCATGAACTCAATTTTCTCGACTCCGATGCCGTGCTCGCCCGTCACGCTACCGCCGCAGGCGATGCACTCGTCGAGAATCTCGCCGCTCGCCGCCAATACCCGGCGCACTTGCTCGGAGTCCCGTTCGTCGAAAAGCAGGATCGGATGAATATTGCCGTCGCCAGCGTGAAAGACGTTCACGATCCGCACGTCATGGCGCCGGCCGATGTCGATGATCCGCTCCAGGATATACGGCAGCTTGGTGCGCGGAACGACACCATCCTGCGTGCAGTAGCTAGGGCTCAGGCGGCCCACCGCGCCAAAAGCTTGCTTCCGGCATTTCCACAACAGTTGCCGTTCGGCCGCCGAAGCCGCGAAGCGCACCTCGCGGGCGTGATTCTGCTTGCACAACTCCGTGATGCGGTCGCGCTGCTCGTCCAGACCCGCTTCGAGGCCGTCGACTTCGATCAACAGGATCGCCTGGGCATCGAGCGGAAAGCCAAAACGGAAGGCTTCTTCCACCGCAACCAGAATGCCCTGGTCCATCATCTCAAGTGCCGCGGGCACGATACCAGCGCCGATGATGTCGCTGATGGCGTTCGTGGCGTCGTTAACCGATTCGAAAATGCCCAGCATCGTGCGCCAGCCTTGCGGGTCGCGCGTGAGGCGAACCCAGGCCTTGGTGACGATGGCCAGCGTCCCTTCGCTGCCGACGATCAAGCCCGTCAGGTCGAGGCCGGGGGCATCCTCGGTTGGACCGCCGAACGCGACGATCGAACCGTCGGCCAGCACGGCTTCCACTCCCAGCACGTGGTTGACGGTAACGCCGTATTTCAGGGTGTGCGGTCCGCCGGAATTCGTGGCCACATTGCCGCCGATCGTGCAGGCACCCTGGCTCGACGGATCGGGAGCGTAATGAAAGCCCGTCCCTTTCAGCGCCTGCGTCAGCCAGACGTTCACGACGCCCGGCTGCACGACGGCATATCGATCGCGCAGATTGATCTCGAGGATCTCTTTCATGCGCGTGAGTACGATCATCACGCCGCCACCGACCGGCAGGCAACCGCCGGCCAGGCTCGTGCCGGCCCCGCGCGGCAGGAACGACACGCCGTATTCGTTGCACAGCCGTACGATCGCCTGCACCTGCGCCGTGGTGCGCGGAAACACGGCCACGTCCGGGCAGTTCTTCTCGATGACGAAGCCATCGCACTCGTAAACTACCAGGTCGCTGTGCGCTGATAGCACGCCATCGACACCGACCACGTCGCGCAACTGGTCAATCAACGAAGGGAGCCGGGTGGCGATCATCAAGCTAGCTGCGGGCGGCCGAGGTGACGGGCAACATCCGTGGGGATGTTTGAATTATAGTGGCCGGTCCCCAGGCCGCCAGGAGAGGGACACACGCCGGCTAAAGCCACCTGCCAGTGGGACATACCGGCGGTCAAAAGAGGTCTGGGGCGATTCGCGCCTCGCCGTTACACTACGCCTTCTTCTGCCAGACCCCTTTCCTGCTCGAATCGACGCCGCTTGCCTGGCGGTCGCCTTGGCGTGCGCTTCGGGCTGCGCAAGAATCGAAATCGGAGTGGGCAATGGCTTCGGGCGTTCGCCGAATCACGGGCTTTGTCGCGTCATGCGCCGCGCTAGTGATCTGCGCGGACGGCTTTTTAACGACGGCCCGAGCTGCCGTGGCGCCGCCCGCTGCCATGAGCGCCCCGGTTGCCGTCATTCAAGCCGAGCCGATTCCCGAAGGGACCGTGATCGCCGACGCGCCTCCGCCGCAAACCACGGCGATCAACTATCCGTTGGCCGAGGCCCTGGCCTATGACGCGCCGTGGAGCTGGCAACTGCTGCCCCAAGGCTTGATCTGGCATTCGTATCTCGCCGGTGTCAAAGAGGCGCGCATGGCCAGCGTCTTCAACTATCAGAAAGGCCTGGGCTGGCTCTGGGATCCGGTGGCCGGCGGACGCGTGGGCTTGCTGCGCTACGGTTCACCCAACAGTTTTCGGCCCGAGGGATGGCAGCTCGACGTCGAGGGAGCGGCCTTTCCTGAGCTGCGCCTGAACCACGACTGGGACATGCGTGCGACCGACTTTCGCGTCGGTTTACCGCTAACCTACGGGGTCGGCAACTTCCAGATGAAATTCGCCGTCTACCATCTTAGCTCGCACATCGGCGACGAATTCCTGCTGAAGAATCCCGACTTTGTCCGCCTGGAATACAGCCGCAATGCGCTTGTGTTCGGCCTGAGCTACTACGCCACGCCCAACGTGCGCTTGTACGGCGAAATGGACTGGGCCTTCTACACCAACGGCGTGACCCAGCCGTGGCAGTTTCAGTTCGGCGCCGAATACAGCCCGGTCTACAGCCCGGGATTTCGCGGCTCGCCGTTTTTCGCGATCAATGGCCACCTGCGGCAGGAGGTCGCCTTCGGCGGCAACGTCACGGTGCAGACCGGCTGGCAATGGCTCAACGGCAATACCGGCACGCGACTGCGCTTCGGCTTTCAGTACTTCAACGGCAAGAACGAAGAGTACCAGTTCTATAACGACTTCGTGCAGCAGTTCGGCATCGGCATCTGGTACGACTATTAGCGGATGCCGCACGGCAAGCACGGTTTAGCGGCAAAGCCATGGGCTGCTTAGTGGGCACCCTCTGCTTCGCAGCGAAAACGCACGGTGCCACAGGGCACCCTACGAACCACGTAAGACCACCAGCCGATTTAGTACTTACGTTCGTTGTTCGCGAAATACAGGTTGAGAATCGAATTCCGCACGCCGGCGCCGGGCGGCAGCTTTTCGCGGCCGTGCCAGCTCTTGCGGCGCAGTGAATTCGATACGACGAAGGCGTAGCCGCTGTTGGGCGCGAAGGGAAATTGCTTCACCTTCTGGAAGCGGCCATGCCAGGAGAACAGGCCTCGTAGCGACGTGAGGCGCCGTTTGTAAAGCGCCGTGCCGAGCCCTAGTTGCGAGCGATCGGCCGGCAGGTAAAGCTGCATCGTCACCACCTTGGCCCGGCCATCGGGATGCGGCGGAATCTCGTACCCTTCCAGGTCGCGCATCAGCGACGGCTTGCAGAACGTGACGATTTTCTCGACTTGCGATTCCGGGATATCGAAACGCAGCGCCAAATCCGGCGCCAGCTTGCGGAACACGGCGGCCTTCAGCTCCGGGGCGGCCAGGGCATTGGCCACGTCGCGCCACACCTGACGCTGGGCCGGCGGCATGGTGCTCAGGTTTTCGACTTCCAACGGCAGCACGTCGCGCGTGCTGACCCCGTCCTCGCGCGAATGCTTGTAAGTGTTGATCGCATTATACCGTTCGGGCGACGGCATATTGGCCATCATCTCGGCGTACGTATCTTCGGGGAACAGGTTCTCGAAATAGATGTGCGAGAACGGCTCGTGCTCGGCCGCGGTCGCCTCGACCACGCGCAGTAAACGAGCCAGAATCGCGCGACTTGTGTCCGCGTGTGCTGCAACCCCCACCATTCGAAGCTCTCCTCCGCCAGGGCACGCATCATGTTCGGGTTTGATCGATGTCGGGGCAATGTCCGAAATTTGCCCGTTACGTGCCAGATGAACTTGAAGGCAAAAGCAAGATTTCCCTCCGTGACGATGTGCCCCGGATGAGTAGCTTTATCGGTTGTAGGGGCTTCGCGCGATGAGTCGCAGCACGAACCGCGAATGGTGCTAGCACAGGGTCGGGCGGCGTCTGGCAAGGCTTTTGCGATTGTCGCCGTGCCAGCGGCGTGCGCGCGGAAGAGGCTTGCGAGCGCCACTTGATCAAAACGCACGAGGGCGCAAGGCAATTGACAAAACGTCCCTCACCTAGCAGCCTGTTGAAAAAAGCCCTCGTGGCTTTTTTCAACCTCGCCAGGTGCGAAGCAAAGCTTCGCACGACTCGCAAAATAACGACTTACGTCGATATTTTGCCATCGCATCCCTGCGATGTCGCAGCCCGTTGAATTCTTCAACAGGCTGCTAGGCCGAGGCGAGGCAACCCATGGTGGGGCGTTTCTTGACGGTCCGCGCCAGCACTGATAGACTTCGCGGTTGATTGTAACGGCCCCCCACCTCGACCGGTTCGCCCCTGACTGGCACGCCCGGCAGCCCGCTCTTTTTGGAGTCTTCGGCAGCCATTGGACGAGGGGCGAGCGACGGAAGCCTCGGATCGTAGTGCTTTCGTGGCGTGATAGGCCCATTGCTAGCTAGTCATCAATAGGGACGGCGACCGCCCTCTCCGCAGGCTCTCGCCCCAAGCGCGAAGGATGCCAATCATGGCTGAAAAAGAGAAATACGTCTATTCGTTCGGAAAAAACGGCACCGATGGCGACGCCAGGCAGAAGGACCTGCTCGGCGGCAAGGGAGCCAACCTGGCCGAAATGACCAAGATCGGCCTGCCGGTCCCGGCCGGATTCACGATCGGCACCAATGTCTGCACCTACTACTACGCCCACGACCGCAAATATCCGCCCGAGCTGCGCGAGCTGGTCTCGGCCGCTATGGCCAAGGTCGAAGAGGAGATGGGGGCCAAGTTCGGCTCGACCACGAATCCACTCCTGGTTTCCTGCCGCTCCGGCGCACGCGAATCGATGCCCGGCATGATGGATACCGTGCTCAATATCGGGCTGAACGATCAAACCGTCGAAGCCCTGGCGAAGCAGTCGGGCAACGAGCGTTTTGCCTGGGACAGCTACCGCCGCTTCGTGCAGATGTACGGTGACGTCGTCTTGGACATGAAGCCCAAGGACAAGAAGGACCACGATCCGTTCGAAGTGATTCTCGACGCCAAGAAGAAGGCCGCCGGGGTCAAGAACGATAATGAGCTCACCGCGACGCAGCTCAAGGAGCTGGTGGCCGAGTTCAAGCAAGCAATCAAGAAGGGAACGGGCAAGGATTTCCCCAACGAGCCGATGGAGCAGGTGTGGGGTGCCATCGGCGCCGTGTTCGGCAGCTGGATGAACGATCGCGCGGTCGTCTACCGCCGCACTTACGGAATCCCGCACGAATGGGGCACCGCCGTCAACGTACAGGCGATGGTCTTCGGCAACCTGGGCGACGATTGCGCCACCGGCGTCGCCATGACCCGCGACGTGGCCCTCGGCTTGCCGGGCCTCAACGGCGATTACCTGATCAACGCCCAGGGTGAAGACGTGGTGGCCGGCATTCGCACGCCGAAACGCATCGAAGAGACGCTTTCGAAGGACATGCCGAACGCCTTCAAGGAACTGACCGAGATCGGCCAGAAGCTCGAGAAGCACTACAAGGAAGTTCAGGACATCGAGTTCACCGTCCAGCGCAACCGCGTGTGGATGTTGCAAACCCGCAACGCCAAGCGCACCGGTTTCGCCGCCGTGCGGATCGCGGTCGACCTGGTGAACGAGGGCCTGATCACCAGGCAAGACGCCTTGCAAGCCAAGCGCATTCCGGCTGACGATCTCAATCAGCTCTTGCAGCCGATCTACGATCCGGCCAGCAAGAAAGCGGCTCTCGGCGAAGGCCGGCTGCTGGCCAAGGGGATCAACGCCGGTCCCGGCGCCGCGTCGGGCAAGATCGTCTTCCACGCCTCGGACGCCGAGGCGCAATGGCTCAAAGACAACAAGGTCGAGCTGATTCTCGTCCGCCGCGAGACCAGCCCCGAAGATTTGCGCGGCATGAAGATCGCCAAGGGCATTCTCACCGCTTTCGGCGGCGCCAGCTCGCACGCGGCGCTCGTCAGCCGGCAGATGGGCAAGGCCTGCATCGTCGGCTGCGGCGACCTCGACATCGACTATCACAAGGCCACGGTCACCGTCGGCGATACCGTGCTCCGCGAAGGGGACGTGATCTCGATCGACGGTTTCACCGGCGAAGTCTTCAAGGGCAAGGTGCAGGAGCGCCCCAGCGAAATCCTGCAAGTCTTGATCAACAAGACGCTCAAGCCCGAGGAATCGGAAACGTACAAGCGGTACGCGCAACTCATGACCTGGGTCGACGAGAACCGCAAGCTCAAGGTTCGCACCAACGCCGACGAACCGAAGCAGGCGCTCGAGGCGATCGCCTTCGGGGCCGAAGGAATCGGCCTGTGCCGCACCGAGCACATGTTCTTCGATCACATCGACGACTTCCGCGAGATGATCCTGGCCGACACGCTGCCGGATCGCGAAAAGGCGCTGGCCAAGCTGTTGCCCTATCAGCGCAAGGATTTCGACGGTCTGTTCCGCGCCATGAACGGCCGCCCGGTGACGATCCGCCTGTTGGATCCTCCGCTGCACGAATTCCTGCCGCACTCGGGTCCTGAGCAACAGGAACTCGGCAAGAAGATCAACGTGCCGGCCGAGACCATCGCCCGCCGCGTCGCCGAATTACACGAGTTCAACCCGATGCTCGGCCATCGCGGCTGCCGCTTGGGCATCGTTTATCCCGAGATCACGCGGATGCAAGCCCGGGCGATTTTCGAAGCCGCTTGCGATGTGAAGAAGGCCGGCATCGCGGTGCTGCCCGAGGTGATGATCCCGCTCGTCGGTTTCGAGGCCGAACTAAAGGATCAAGAAGCGATCGTCCGCGACACGGCCGCGAAGGTCTTTGCCGAAAAGAAAATCGAGGTCGAATACCTGGTCGGCACGATGATCGAAGTGCCACGCGCCACGGTCGTGGCCGATCAGATCGCCAAGCGGGCCGAGTTCTTCAGCTTCGGCACCAACGACCTGACGCAGACCACGCTCGGCATGAGCCGCGACGACTACGCCGGCTACATCAACTACTACCGCGAGCACGACATCGTTCCCAACGACCCGTTCCAGACCATCGATCAGGCAGGCGTGGGCGAGCTGATGAAGATTGCCGTCGAGAAGGGACGCGCTTCGCGTGCGAACCTGAAGATCGGCATCTGCGGCGAACACGGCGGCGACCCGGCCAGCGTACACTTCTGCCACCAGATCGGCCTGGACTACGTCAGTTGCTCGCCGTTCCGCGTGCCGATCGCGCGGCTAGCGGCAGCCCAAGCGGCCGTGGCGAAGAAGTAGGCGACTCCCACAAAAGTTGTCACGATTGTCAGGTTGATGGGTGCCATGCCCACGCTCGTCGTGGGCATGCGTGCTTACTCATCGGGCCTCTGCGGAATCGACGAACGGTCGATCGAGAGCACGCCTTTACCCGGAGCGTCGTACTCCGCGGCACTCGACCACGGCCAATCCGTTGCCCGTTCGCAGAGTCCACGCCGCACGGGATTTGAATGGATGTAATCGATCTCGGTCCAGACAGTTCTGGGCTCGGTGAGATTCCGGTCATAGCCGTCGCCGCGCTGCCAGAACCGATGTTGTACTATTCCGTTGGGTTGCCGGTCTTCCATCTGCCGCAGGAAGCGTGGGTCCTTTTCTCGCACAAAGAGTAATGCTCGTTTCGATACAGATTGCTTCAGGGTTGTCAGGATTCGGCTGATCGAGCAATCGTCGCGAGTCGGCCAAAGCAGGACATGTACATGTTCGGGCATGATCACGTACGCCCATAGATGAAAGCCGTGCTTTTCGCGGCTCAATTGGATCGCCTCGATCATCCAACGCCGGGACCGGGGCTTCGATAGAAAATCGCGTCGTTGGAAGCAGGAAAATGTGAGGGCATGAGCGTGCCCCGGTTCGTCGATGCGCCGACATCGCTTGCGATGGAACGACATCCTCGCCCCCGACTGCGATCCACATGCCCACGCGAGCGTGGGCATGGCACCCCTGTATTCAATTCTTTGGTTTCCACCACGCATCGAGCTGTTCCCGCAATCGGGCCACTTTCTCCTTCTGCTCGCCGGCCAGGTTGCGCAGCTCGTGCGCGTCGGCTGCCAGGTCATAGAGCTCCACGCCCGCTTCTGGCTCGTTCTTCGCATCGGGCACGATCAATTTCCAACCGCCCGAGATCGCCCAGCACCAGCGGAGATTTGCCGCCGGCTTATCGAGGTCGACCGCGTTGTGCGTGAAGCATTCGCCATAAATTGCCTGACGATTCCGCACGGCCCGCTCATCGAGCAGATTCACTCCTTGCATCTGCTTCGTCGGTTGCCGGCCGAGCGCTGCCAGGATTGTCGGCACGATGTCGATCGACAATACGGGCGTCTCGCACGTGCGGGCTTTGATCTTCGCGGGCCAGCGCACCAGGATCGGCGTGCGCAAGCCTCCGTCGTATGGCGACTGTTTTGATTTTTCGGCGTAACGATCGCCGCCTGGGCTTTGAATCCATCCGTTGTCGGCCAGGTAGACAACGATCGTATTCTCGGCCAGGCTCTGCTCGTCGAGAAACGTGAGTAGCTCGCCCACCGTCTCGTCGAGCCACTCGATCATCGCCCAATAGCCGGCGACGTGCGGTGAATCGGCCAGCGGCGCATACTTCTTCAGCAGCCGCTCCGGCGGCGTGTGGGGGCTATGCGGCATCATCGGCGCATACCACACCATGAATGGCTTGCCGGACTGCTGTGCACCGGCGACGAAATCAAAGATCGGCTGCATCGTCTTGCGGCCGATCTCGAGGCCCTGGTCGCCGTGCCGTTGCCCTTGCGTCATTCCGTGGGTGAAGCCGCCGCGCCGAAAATCGCCTTGCCACCACTTTCCCGTCTGCAGGCTCACATAGCCCTGTTCGCCCAGCAGGCGTGGCAAAGTCGGTACTGCTTCCAGAAAGTGGTTCATTACGTCGCGCCCGGCCGCGAATTCGGGCGATTGGTAGAACTTGCCCGCGGGCATGCCGGCCGGGATCGGCGGATCGTTGCTCGTGATTTTGTGCTGATGCGGATACAGGCCCGTGATCATCGACGCCAGGCTAGGGCAACACAGGCTGCACGGCACATAGCCATGCGTGTAGGTCAGGCTTTCGCGCGCCAAGCGATCGATATGCGGCGTCGCGATGTGCGGATGCCCCATGAACGAGTAATCGGTCCAGGCGTGATCGTCCGAGATGATCAGCACCACGTTGGGCGGCGTGGCGGCGCGGACGTTCGTCGCTGACAGGAACGCACCTGCAAAAGCAACGACAAATAATAACCGGCATCGAAAAATCATGACTGTTCACGCATCTGATTGCGGATACAAGCACGTCGGTCCTCCCACACCAGGACGGCCCAAAGCGAAAATACACTCATCAAAAAAACTCCCGTGACGACGGTGACGCTCCCAATCGACGAACGTTCGCCAACGCTGTGGTTGCCTTGGACAGGAACGCCAATCAAACAAGTCGCAGAGAGCGCAAGGCAAAGCACAAACACAAGCAGTGCCAGGGCCCGCCTGAGCCTGTATCTGAATCGCGGAGGGGTCGTGCTCTCGGTTTCAATCCTCATTCCCCCAATCGTAACAGACGGTTCCGGCTCGCGCGGGGCTGGCGTCACCTTGACAACCGGCGGCCGGTCACCCACCCTGGCGGTCTTGGGAGCGAAGTAAAAGTCGCGGTCGAGGGGATTATCGTCATGCGTTTGTGCCGTTATCAGGATGCGAAGGGGCCCGCGGCTGCGTTCTACGGCGAGGAGGCAATCGTACCGGTCGCGGCCGCGGCCAAGGCCTACTCCGACGCCACGCACGAAACCGTCTCGTTGCCGGCAGGTGACGACCTCTTGGCCTTCCTGCCGCCAGCGGGGGAAGGGAATGCAGTCGCTAAAAAAATCGCCATCTGGCTCGAGCGTGCCGGCGCGGCGCTACCGGCCGCCGCCAAATTGCCCACGGCCAAGACACAATTGCTCGTGCCGATTCCGCGTCCCAACAAGCTTTTTCTGCTGGCCGGTAACTACGCCGAACACATTCGCGAAGGGGGCGGCGTCGCGGCCGAGCGGGCCGAGACGTTCCCCTACGTGTTCATGAAGCCCCCGACAACGACGCTCACCAACCCGGGGCAGCCGGTCGTGATCCCCGCGATCTCGCCCGGAGCGATTGACTGGGAATTGGAACTGGCCGTGGTGATCGGTCGCAAAACCCGTGGCGTGAAGGAATCGGACGCGTTGGCTTCGGTCGCCGGCTACACGGTGATCAATGACATTTCCAACCGCAAGTTCCGCCCCAACCCCGGCCGCAAGAAGCGCGAAAAGGACGTCTTCTTCGATTGGCTGCACGGAAAGTGGCACGACAGCTTCTGCCCTTGCGGCCCGTGCATCACGAGCGCCGACGCCGTCTCGGACCCGCAATCGCTTGCCATGAAACTGAAGCTGAACGAGGAAATTCGGCAAAACGCGTCGACCGGCTTGATGGTTTTCCCGGTGGCGGCCGTGATCGAGTTCATCGCGAGCTTTGTGACGCTCGAGCCAGGCGATATCATTTCCACCGGCACGCCCTCGGGCGTGGGCAACGCTACCGGCACATACGTGAAGCCCGGGGACACGCTCTCGGCCAGCATCGAGCGAATCGGCACGCTGGTCTCGCCGATCGTGAGCGAATAGCAAGTTGGCCACGACGGCCCGGCGTTCCCGCGTGGCGCTATCCCCCTTTTTAGCCGCCGGGCTTGCCCGGCGCTGGCGTTTGTATTCGCATGGAGCGCCGGGCAAGCCCGGCGGCTAGATAGCAAGAATAATAATACTTCCGATTCAACAATGTTCCTCCGCAGCCAACCCATCGCCGAGCCGCCTCTCCCGCTTTTGATCACTGGCGTCGCCGGTGTGGCGGGCTACAACGCGCTTGAGTATTTCCAGTCGCGCTACCCGGGCCAGGTCATCGGCATTCGCCAGCGCGATAACTGGCGCCTGCAAGGGGACCACATCCTCCCCTGCAATGCCGAGGATCCGGTGGCCCTCGCGAAACTCTTCGACGAATACCAGTTCCAGAGCGTGCTCGACTGTGCCGGCAACTGCGCGCTGCGGGCCTGCGAGCTCGATCCGGACCTCGCCTGGCGCATCAACGTCGAAGGGGTGCGCAATCTGCTCGACGTGATAGAGAACCGCGGCGTGCGGCTGGTACACCTGTCGATCGACCTGGTGTTTTCTGGCGCGGGCGATGGTGGACACATCGAGGATGACCCGACCGATCCGGTAACGGTCTACGGCCAGACGATGGTCGCCTCCGAGCAACTCCTACAGGCCGCCATGCCCGGGGCGTGCATCCTGCGCATCTCGTTGCCCATGGGCGTCAGCTTCAACGGACACGCCGGCGCCATCGACTGGATTCAATCGCGCTTCAAAAAAGGGCGGCCGGCCACGCTCTATTACGACGAAGTTCGCACGCCTCACTACACCGACTGCTTGAACGAGTTGTGCGAGGTGGTGCTAGCGAATGACCTGGCCGGGCTCTATCACGCCGGCGGTCCGCGACCCATGACGCTTTACAATATCGCGCAAGTTATCAACCGCGTCGGCGGATATCCGCCCGAGTGTCTCATGGGCTGCCTGCGCGTCGAGGCCGGGCCGATTCCGCCGCGGGCCGGGAACGTATCGATGGATTGCTCGAAGCTCGTCGCGGCCTTGGGCTACGAGCCGTTCGATCCCTGGCCGCTCGACGAGGCCTTCGTGCCGACCCATCCCGAGTGGCACTACGAGCGCCACGGAGAACCCGGCTCGTTCGAGCTGCTATCACGCGTGCTCTATCGCAATCCGCGGCGGCGCTAGCACGGGCCTCGTCCAGCGAGCGCGCGTTCGCGCCCGCTGCTATTGTCGCTTTCAGGCGTTTCTGATAGCACTCGCTGCCCGTCACTGTGAGAACCACGGGCGCCCCGGGTGGCTCGTCCATCAGCGCGGCAGGCAGGAGCCACTCTGCACTTGTTTATCGTGAGACCGTATTCGCGTGCGCGCCAGTCCCTCAGCAGAACTCGTCGATTTGCTCACTCGCCTGAAGCTGGCTACGCCGGGCCAGCTGCGCGCCGCGTATCGTCCTGCGCGGCGGTTGGCCAAGGACTTGGCGCTTTTCGATTCGGTATGGGTCGACGCGCTCGTGCAAACGCGCGTATTGACCCCCTACCAGGCAAAACAAATCAACTGCGGGCTTGGCGATGACTTACGCGTGGGGCCGTTCGTGCTTGTTGCTCCGTTGCCGCGAACCACGGCGGGCCACTGTTACCGCGCGCGCGATGTGCTAAGCGGCCGCATCGTGCGACTCATCGTGCTCGAACCTGTCGATAACCCCACGGGAGTGCTGGCCCGCATCGAGGATTTGATCAAGACGCACGCCGCGATTCAGTCACCGCACCTGGCGAGAATCGAACGCTGCGGCCGCGCTGGCGAGCGAATTTGGATCGCCTCGGCCGACACGTCGGGACGAACCGCCAAAGATTGGCTTGTGCGCGGCGGACGGATGCCCGCGGGCGTGGTGCTGGAGATCGCGCGGCAGATGGCCGCGACTCTCACGATTTGTGAGGCAGCCGGCCTGATACACGGCGACATTTCGATCGAGCAGTTGGTTCTCGATCCGCTGGGCCTGGTGCTGCTGCTCGATGGCGGACTGCCGTCACTCCTGCACCCGGTCGAGCACCGTGCCGTCGAGAACCGCGACGGCGAGCAACTGTCGCCCGCGGTTGTCGATTATCTTTCGCCCGAACGCGCCGCCGGTGGCATCGCCCCCACCGCTACGAGCGACATCTTTGCTTGCGGAGCGCTGTGGTGGCACCTGCTCGCCGGGCGGGCACCGTTTTCGGGTGCGACGGTCGCGGACCGGCGCCGCGCGGCATGCTCGACACGAATTCGCGATATTCATCCGATCGCGCCCGATGCGCCGCGCAGGCTCGTCGAAGCGATCGCCAGCGCGACCGAACCGGCGCCGGATCGGCGTCCGCCATCCTTTGCGGCACTCTTGGATTTGCTCGGCCCGCCGAGCGATCGTGGCCAGGCGCGGGTGGCGCGTTACGCGGCCCGGGGCGCTTCGCCTCCGGAGCGGTTGATCCGTCACATTCGCACCATCCGCCGTTCACCGAACCTGCCGACCTGGGCCACGGCCGTCGCGGGCGTGATGCTGGCGCTGGCCATCGGTAGTTGGCCGCTGTGGACAAGTCTGCTCGTTGAGGATGCGCCGGTTCAGCCACGACCGGCATCGCAAGTTGCCACGGCGCCACGACCAGAAAACACGCCCAATCAAAAAGCCAGCGGGGCAAGGGACGGGGTTGCGCCGCGGCCGAAGACGTTCGCCGACACGGGTGACGTGACACCCGTTCCCGAGCTTGCGCCCTCGGAGCCGGCTCCGGTCGTGCGCACATCGGTGACGCAGCCCGTCCCCTCGGGCCCGACAGGGACGCGTCAGGCCGTGTCGCGTGAATTCGTGCTCTCGGCGGCGCGTCCCGTGCCATGGTCACAGGTTCGTCCCATGCCGGGCCAGGTCGTCCGATCGCGGGAGGGAGAGCGCGCCAAGATTCTGCTCCCTGCCAACGGCGCCATGCTGACCACCGAGAATGTGCGCTTCGAGGACGTCGATTTCGTCATCGAGCAACCCTCGGCGACAACAACGGCGATGCTTGGCGTGGCGGCCCGCACTTCGAGCTTTCTCAGATGCTCGATGCAAGTCGTGGCCGAGTCGGGCCGGCCGCCAGCGGCAATCACCTGGCGCCCGAGCGACGGCACAGAGGCTGCCCAAGTTGCGGCACCGCGCCTGACGCTGCGCGAGTGCGTGCTGTCAGGCGTCGGCGATTGTGTTCGCTGCGCGGCGCCCACGGTTGCCACGATCGAGCTCGCCGACACGCTTTTTCTGGGCGCGAGTGCCCTGGTCGCGATTGAAGCGTCGAGCGATGTTGCCCAGGCGATCAGCGTGAAGCTCGAACATTGCACGGTTCGCGGTGGCGCGGGCGTCGTCGAGTGGCAACCGCCGCGCGACTTGTCATCGGGTGATCGACTCACGGTGGTGGCCAATGCTTGCGTCTTCGATCTCGATGTCGGCGGCGCGGTTCTGATCGTCGACGGCGGCAAGCCCTCCGCGGAGCTGTTTCAAGCCATCGCCTGGCAGGGTGCAGGCTCGATTCTCGCTCCCAGGATTCCCCTGGTACGCTGCCGGCAACCGGACGGAACGTTGCGACCGCCCACCGAACGACGGATGGAAATCGAAGGGCTGGTGCGCAGCGAAATGGGTTTTGCGGGGGATCGGGCCGAGGGGCCCGACGCCTCGCGCCTCGTGCGCTGGAAGGTCCCGTTGCGCTCGGCAACACCGCCGGGCATTGGCGACATGTCATTACCGCTGCCGAAGTTGCGCTAGACGCCCCGAGTGATCGCTGGCGATTTTCCCCGAATCGAATTTGACCACCCCCGGAACGCGCACTAGTGTTCCTTTCGGAGACGCCGCAACCACACTTCTTTCGCGGGTGCGTCTTCACACTGCGCGGCTGGACGCCGGGAGGGCCAGCCATGACTTTCATCCGTCGATTCCTGCGCGATTCCGAAGCGACGACATCCGTCGAATACGCCGTTATGCTGGCCATGATCATCGCCAGCGTGATCGCGGCCGTCGGAGCGGTCGGCGCTCAATCGGGCGGACTGTGGTCCAACATTCAGGGCGGCCTGAACGCAGCGGGCTTCGGTTCGTAGTAGGGGCACTCTGAGGCCACGACATTTCATCGGTGGCACGCACTAAGACCGCGCGTGATGCGCGACCTGCCGAACGATCTTCGCAGTCGGCGGTGCATTACGACGCACGCCGTGTCCGCTCGAAGAGCAACAACGCCGCCACGGTCTTGGCGTCTTCGACTTCGCCGCGCTCGATCATGGCCAGAATCTCGGTAAGCGGCATGACCTGCGTCGCGATCTGCTCGCCGAACTCCAGCCTGGTTGGCCCGGGCGATAAACCGCTCGCCACGAAGATGTGCATCCGTTCGCGCAAGATGCCCGGCGAGAAGACCAGCTGGCACAGGGGGGTCAGGGAGCGGGCGGTGTAGCCGGTTTCTTCGGCCAGTTCGCGGCGCGCCGTCTCGCTGGGATCTTCGCCGGGCTCAAGTGTCCCGGCCGGGATTTCCAGCAGCCATTGACCGATGGCCAGCCGGTAATTGCGAATCAGGCAGACGTGGGTTTCGTCCACCAGCGGGACAATGGCCACGGCGCCGGGATGCTCGATCACCTCGCGCGACGACAGCCGGCCGTCGGGAAGCTGTTGCGTGCGCCGCACCACGCGAAAGCGGCGCGTTTCCAGCAGTATCTCTGGATTGTTCACTACAACCGGACCTGGCCGCGATTTGATTGATCGCTGTTGTGAGCAGTGATAAGATAACGGCAGTGGTCGCGTTCTCCAAGGCTGCCCCGCGGCGGCGATAATTCTGCGCATTTCGTTCGCCATGCGAGACCTGCTCGGATGGAATCTTTCGCTGGGGCGGTGGGCCGGCATCCAGGTGCGCGTCCACGTCTTCTTTCTTTTGCTCGTCGTCATCGCGCTCCAGTTGAGCTGGGACGATCCACGCGGCGAGTTGATCGTTGATGCGGCCGTCAGCCTGGCCGTCCTGTTCGTGAGCGTGCTGGCGCACGAGCTCGGACACTGTTTCGCCGCCCGACGCATGGGCGGACGTGCCGAACAGATCGTGCTGTGGCCGCTGGGAGGATTGGTTTCGATCAACCTCTCGCATCAGCCGCAGGAAGAATTGGTCACCGCGGCGGCCGGTCCGATCGTGAACCTGTTCATCTGCCTGGCCACGCTGCCGGCATTGGCGCTTTTGGGCGTCGATGTGCGACTGCTTGCCAATCCGCTCGTCGCCCCGCAAACCGCGGACGGCATGAGCGTGATCTTTGCCTTGCAGCTCACGGCCTGGATCAACTGGCTATTGGTGCTGGTGAATTTGCTCCCCGCGTATCCGCTCGACGGCGGCCGCGTGTTGCGCAGCATCGTCTGGCAACGAAAGGGCTACCGAACGGCGGTCATCGTCGTGGCGCGCGTCGCCAAGGCGACGGCCGTCGCGACCTGGATCGCGGCCTGGCTCGTCCATTCGCATTATGCTTACGCGACGTTGCCGCTCTTGCTCTTGGGCATTCTGCTGTTCTTCAGCGCCAAACAAGAGACCGATCGCCTGCAGGATCGCGAGGTCGACGAGGGCGTTTTCGGCTACGATTTCTCGCAAGGTTATACGAGCCTGGAGCGCAATTTCACGAGCACCCCGCGAAAAAGCCCGGGCCTGTTGCGGCAATGGCTCGATGGCCGGCGCGAGGCGCGTCGCGTCCGCCAGCAACGCACCGAGGAAGAGGACGACCGTCGCGTAGACGAAGTTCTGGCCCGATTGCACGAGGTCGGCCGCGATGGGCTGTCCGACGATGATCGCGCCCTGCTCGATCGCGTCAGCGCCCGCTACCGCAATCGCCAGCGCGGATAGCGGCATATCGTGGCACGCGACGAACAACCGCGCGAGGATCTTCTGGCCGAGGCCACGGCGCTCGTCGAGCGGATTGAGCTTGCGCGCCCGGATGGGGCCGCACGCGTCGTGATCGGATTCCGTCGTGACGGTGCCCCGAGCATCTATTTTGGCGAGGACGCGGCGTATCACCTCAACGCCGCCGGGCAACTGCGCCGGGCGTACCTCGACGGTAAGCTGTTCAAGGCCGAGCGTGGCCAACTGATCGCGATCGAGCGCGTGCGCACCGAGCGCCAGGTGCAGCTGCACAGTCACCCGCTCGACGCGGCCGAGGCGGCGGCCTTCGTCGAGAATCTCGTGAGCCGCGCGGAAACTCTGGCACGCGAGCTCGACGCCGGCGCATGGCAGGTCGCAGGTCAGGTGCCCGCCGAAGGGGATATTCTGTCCCGCGCACGCCGGTTGCTGGCGGCCGTTTCCCGCGGCGTCACGATCGCTGCGTCTCCACGCGTGGGCTGAAGCACAAGGGGATTTCAAGCCACGTCTCGCCGCCCGTTACTGCGCCGCGATCGGCAGCGCGACAACCTCGGCCGCGCCCAGCGGCGACATGAGACGGGTGCCCGGCGTGTTTGATCCGCGGCGCACGTAGGCGAGCGCGAGCGGCGCATCGCATCGCGGTGAAAAGGCGGCCGACGTTACCAGGCCCAGCGACTTGCCTGCTTCGTCTTGGAACGCGGTGCCGACGGGAGGAATTTCTGCACCGCTGAATCGCACGCCGCAAAGCGTCCGATTCACGTGGCCCAGCGCATCGAGCCGGGCCACGGTTTCCTGGCCGATGTAGCATCCTTTGGTAAAGCTGATCGCCCGGGCGTCTCGCGCCACCTCTTGCGGCAAATTGGCGTCTGTAAGGTCGCGGCCATATTCGGGAGTGCCGGCTTCGAGGCGGGCGATTTCCAGCGCCTGCGCGCCGCAGGGCCGGGCACCGCCCTCGCGCAGAGCGTTCCATACCGCGGCCACGGCCGAACGAGCGCAGGAAACCAAAAACCCGCCGGGATGCGAGATGTCGACCCGGCGGATCGATGTGTCGACGCCAGCGATCGGCGCCACGACGTGATCCCACAATCGCTCGGGCGGCGCGATCGAGCGCGCTTGCAACAACCCGGCCGCCGCAGGCCCGGCCAGCAACAGCTCCGCCCAATCGTCGCTACGACCGCGCAACGCGACTTTTTCGCGGATCAAATAGCGGTCCAAGTGAGCCAGCAGTTTCCCCTCTTCGCCGGGCACGGTTTCGATCACCAGCGTTTCGGCACCGCAAAAAATATTGACCAGCGCCAAGGTGTGCCCCTGCGCGTTGCACAGAAACGCCTCGCAGCCGGCGCCGGGCGCAAGCCGGCGCACTTCATTGGTGCATAGATTGTGCAAGAACGACTGGCGGTCGGCGCCCGAGAGTTCGATTTGCGTGCGGCGGCTGAAATCGACCAGGCCCGCGGCGCCGGAGAGGGCGTCGTACTCGGCCCGCCAATTGCCGAAGTGGAGCGGCTCGGCCGCATTGCCAGCGTCGTACGCGGCGCCCGCGTGGTCAAACAGCGGTCGAAGTGAGTCGTTCATGCCGGCGTTACTCGCTTCCCACCGTGGCTACCGCGTATTGCGCGTGCGAAATCAAAATGCACGAGGCGTGCCGGTCTGCCAGCCTCGTCAGCTCGGCGGGGCTGGCCACAGGCGTAACACCCAGCTCTTCGACCGTTGACTCATCGAGCTGGCTCATCAAGTAGACTCGCGATTCGGAGAGTGCCTGCACAAGCGCAACGGCCGGAAGCGAATCGCTCGCCCGTCGCTTGCCGAAAACCCGCAGCGCCAGGCGAAGATCCTTCAATTCGGCCACCTGTTGCACGTTGGGTCCTGGGGACTCGTCGAGCGACGTACACAGCGCGATCGCGCCACCCGCGGCGACGACGCGCTGGGCCGTGGCCAAGGCCCGGGCCACGTTGTCCCAGGTCTGCTCCGACGGCGGACCGTCGATCGCGGCGATCACTAACTGCGCGGTGCGCGGCACCGCGCACGACCAGGCCCGCTGGCAAGCCGACTGTCCTTGTCGAAAGACATCGCCTGGCATGCCGGCCAAGACCTGTAGTACTTCGCCACCGGGCCCCGGCACCACCTGCACGGTAAATTGCACGCCCAAGAGCCAGCCGACTTCCTGAATCTTCTCGCGGCAACGGGCTTCGTCCCGAGCCGCGTGCGCGATGCCGCGGGCGAAAAGCTTGTCCTGCGTTTGCCGGCCCGAAAACGTCGGAAACAGTCCGCCGAACATGCCGTGATAGTCGATCGCCGGCTCGCAGCGCAGGCAGCCGATCGGCACGACCACGTCGGCATCGCACAGCAACCGATTGAGGTAAATCGGCTCGTCGTCGGCCCCCACGGCGAGATAACTCAAGCCGTCGCGCGCGTCGGGATCGTGCGTCGAGACCGTGGCCTGATCGCGATAAGCAGCCGGCAGAATGTTGCGGGCGCTCAGGTCCGCGCCGGTCGTCAGCAGGTGGATATCCGCCGGTTGCACTCCGCGCTCGACCAGGCAATCGAACAAGGCGCTCACGATCTCGCGGCCACGTGGCACGTCGTGATCAAGCGCCAGAACCACACGATCGCCCGGCACTACGGCTTGTGCTAGCGGCGGAAAACCAATCGGGTCGGCCAACGCCTGCGCCGTGGCCGTGCGGACGTCCGCGAGCACCGGCTGCTTGGTTGTGCCGCAGGAAGCAATCAACCGATCGGCGGGCAGGGCCAATTCGACGGATGCGTCCGTCCCATAGCGGATGCTGGCAGTCATATGGGAGGTTTGTGGTGTCTGGGGTGGTACGTGACTGGGTCAGAAGGATGGTCAATCGTATCGCGTCGACCTTGCGCAGGACACCCCCGGACCGGCGACGGCGAGCGCGCAGACTTGCCTTTACCGAATTGCGAAAGTTTCCCATAATCCGCGTCCCAAAAACGCCCCGGTGCCCCGGCTCGAAGCAGAGCGACCGACGGCCAGCGCCGAACCATAAGCGCGACGAAGTTCCATCGGCGTGGACACTGCCGATTCACGATCTCACTGACGTCTTTCACGCAAGGAAGCGATCATGGCACATGGCCCTTTCCGTCTGACACGTTCGCTTACGTTGATATTGGCTCTCCCCTTGGTGAGTGCCGCGCTTGCCACGCAAGGCGGTTGCAATCGCGCGACGAGCAAACCGATTGCCCCGCCTCCCACGGCGCGGCAACTGCTCGATCGCATGGTCGAGGCTTATCGCAAGGCGCACAGCTACGCGGACAGCGGGCAGTTGCGCCTCGCGTACCGCAAGCAAGGGGCTGACCTCACCACGCAAACCGCCGACGAATCGGTCACGTTCGTGCGTCCCAACAAGCTGCGCATGCACTGTTACCAGGCGATCGTCGTTTGTGACGGGAAGCAATTGCGCGCGACCGTCGCCGATCTGCCCGGGCAGGTGCTCGACGTGCCGGCGCCGGCGGAGCTGAAACGAGAAGACCTGTTCACCGACGAGATCCTGTCCGGGGTGCTCACTCAGGGACTGGCCGGCGAATCGATACAGTTGGCGCTGTTGATGCTCGACGACCCGCTCAAGCCGATTCTGGAAGGCGCCGAGGAGCCGACGTTGCTCCCCGCGCGCGAGCTCGATGGCGAAGAATGCCAGCGCGTGGAAGTCAAGCGCGGCGATGGCAGCGTGGTCTTCTGGATCGATCAGAAAGACATCTTGCGCCGCCTCGACTATCCGACCGACGAGTTGAAGAAGCAAATCTCGCAACATGAACAGGCGCACGTGAGCGAAGTATCGCTGTCTTGTGAATTCAAGGGCGCCCGCTTCAACGATCGCATCGCCGACGTAGCGTTCGAACTGGCAGTGCCCGAGGATGCGAAGCTGGTCAAACGCTTCCAGGTGCAGCCCGAGCCCATGCAGAAGCTTTTAGGTCAAAAGATCGCGGCTTTCGAATTCTTGGATCTCGAAGGAAAGCCGGTCACGCGCGACTCGCTCTCCGGCAAGGTGGTGGTCATCGATTTCTGGGCCACCTGGTGCGGCTGGTGCTTCAAGGGCTTGCCGAACCTGCAGCAGGTCTATGACCGCTACAAGGACAACGACCGTGTTGCCTTCCTCACGGTCAGCACCGACGAAGTGAGTGTCAGCAACAATGATCTGACGGCGGCGTTCGACAAGGCAAATCTCCACATGCCGATCGCCCGCGACGTCGATCAACACGCCCGGACGATGTTTGACGTGCAGGGGCTGCCGACGATGTTCATCCTGGCTGCCGACGGCACGGTGGAATCGATCGACGTCGGCTTCCAGCCGAAGCTGGCCGTGGAGTTGCCGCGGAAGATCGATCGGCTGCTCGCCGGCGACAGTCTGTATCAACAGGCGCTGCGCGAGCACCAGGCTCGGCAGCAGGCGTTCGAGACCTCGCTCGAATCGGGGAACGCCGGCGCGACCGATACGGTCGAGATTCCCAAGGCGCACATCGCGGAGCGTAGCGAGCCGCAACAGCTGAAACTGCAACTGCTGTGGCACTCGGACGAGGCGACCAAGCCCGGCAATCTGTTGCCGGTCGAACAGCCCGGCGGCGAGGCGCGGATCTATGTGAACGACGGTTGGCGCACGGTCGTTGCCCTGAACGACAAGGGACAACTGGCGGGACAATTCCAACTGGACATTCCCGAGGAAGCCGCCGTCAGCTTTTTACGCACGGCCACCGATGCGCAGGGCCAGCGCTATTTCGCCGGCTCGGCGAGCGCCCAGCAGCAGCTGTTCGTTTTCGATGGCGAGTTCCGAAAGATTCTCAGCTTTCCGGAAGGAGAGCACGCGGGGATTTCCGATCTCCGCCTGGCCGATATGGACGGCAATGGCCAGGTGGAACTAAGCGTTGGCTACTGGGGTACCGTCGGCGTGCAGAGTGTCACGCTCGAAGGCCAGCGCCGCTGGGCTGACCGGGCGCTGGAAAATGTCTTTTGCCTGGCCGTGACCGGGCCCAGTGACGGCGGACGTCGCGGCCTATGGGCTGCCGACGGTCGCGGCATGATCGTGCCGATCGACGACGACGGCAAGGACGGCTCGCCCATCTCGCTGAACGGTCGCTTCCTGCGCTGGGTGGCGCTCGCCGATCTCGACGGCGACGGCCAAACCGAATGCTGTGCCATCGCCTCGACGAAAATCGGCGTGGAAGCCGCCGTCGGCCTCTCGCCCACCGGTGATTTGCTGTGGAACTATGATCTACCGGTTGGCGCTCACGCCAACGCGGCGCTCGAGATGGTCGCAGCGGGCGCGCTTGGCAATAGCGGCAAGTGGGTGCTGGCCGGCTCTGATGGCTCGGTGCATATCCTGAGTGCCAGCGGTCAGTTGATCGACCAGTTCCACACCGGCGCCGCGATCTCGGGCCTGACCGTGGCCACGATCGACGGAAAGGGCGCGCTCGTGGTTGCAACCGATCAAGGCGTCGACGCCTGGCGCATCACCGAGTAGTCCGCCCAAGTTCGCGAAAGACTTCGGCCTTACAAGCCGCCCAGCGGGGCGGCTTTTTCTTGCGCGCTTGCGGTCTTGCCGTGCAGGTTTGACTCTGGTTCGCTCCCGCCTGCTTCGGGATCGGCCAGCACCGCCCGCCGGACGCTGTAGGCGTGCAAGCCCAGCAAGAGCGCTGCGGCCGGAAAGATCGGCAGCCAGCTGTGCGCGAAGAGCCCCACTCCGACGAGCACGGTCGCGGTCCCCCATTGCGTCTCGACGAGGATCTGTTCGGGCGTTTTGTCGGCAAAAGAAAAATACCGGAAAAATCGGAAGTAGTGCCTCGGCTTTGGTTGGGCCACGTGAGCATCCTCCTCGAACGAAAGCGAGATCAATCGCCACCGTAGGTGTTTCGCTACGGACAGTCGTTTCTTGGGACATTTCTGAGGGCGCTTGGCGAAGTCACCTTACGGCCGCGTCACCGTTCGCCCCCTCCCGCGGCCCGCCGGGGCTGTGATATGTTGTGATCCCCCACGCAGCCGCGTTGTTATCGCGGCGACCAAACAACGAGGAAGCAGCGATGTCCGTGACCCCCGCGCAGTTGATTCCCTGGTGCCAGGCGCTCGTCGATCCCGATCAGTTTCAGCCCGCACAGCCGTTGGAAAGTTATTTGCAGGCGATCCCACGGCTCTCCTCACTGGCCGACGTGCCGAACGGGACCACGGTATTGATTCGCGGCGACGTCGACGCCAAGCCGGGACCGAAAATCGGCGAAGGGGATATCCGCCTCCGCTCGATGGTGCCGACCCTGCGCTACGGCCGCGAGCGCGGCTGGAAGCAAGTGATCTTTGGTCACATCGGCCGCAAACCCGAGGGGTCGCTCAAGGCGGTGGCCGCGCGGATCGGCGAATTGTTGGATGCGAAAGTCGAACTGATCACCGATTGGTGGGATGAAGCTTCGCAGGCGGTCGCACCGGCCGCCGCCGCGGCAATACGCGCCGCGCAGCCGGGGAGCATTTTGGTGCTCGATAACACGCGCCGCTACAAGATCGAGCGCGTGTTGTGGGACGCGACCGCCGACGATGTACCGAAGCTTGCCGAGTCGCTGGCGCGCTTTGCGAATCAGCTGGCCGAAAACGTCGCCCGCGTGTACGTGAACGAAGCGCTGTCGGCCGGCAGCCTCGATTCGTCGAGCACGATCGTCCCGGCCGCGATGGATCGGGTCGCGCTGGGAGAATATGTTGCCCACGAGTTCGACGGCCCGATGCGCCGCTGCCTGGCCACGGAGCTGGTGATCTTCAGCGGACTGAAGGCCGACAAGCTCGACGATCTCGAGGCGATGATCGCCCGTGGCACGATCCGCTGGGTCTTCACGGCCGGCTCGCTGGCCATGGCATTGAAAAAGGCCGAGGCGCTGGCCGAAGGACGCGACTTCTCGCTAGGCGTGGCCGAGGATCCCGCCCACGCCGACAAACCTTATTTCATTCCTGCCGAGCGGATCGAACAGGCGCGGCGCATGCTGCTGGCCGGAAAGGCCAAGGGAATCGAATTCGTCCTGCCGATCGACTTCGTGCTGGCCGACGGCCGCGTCTCGTCCACGATCGGGCCGGGCGAGCAGCAGTTCGACGTGGGGCCGGGCACGAGCGAGCTGTTTGAGCTGAAGGTCGGGCAGTTCATCGCCGGCGTGCGCAATCAGCCCGGACGCACGGCGCCCGCCGTCGCGTTCCATAACGGCGTCTTTGGAATGTTCGAGGATCCGCGCTTCGAGCAAGGGACGCGCCGTTTCATCGAGCAACTGAAGCGCATGAAGGAAGCCGGCGTCGAAGTCTATATCGGCGGCGGCGAGGGGGGCACGGCGCTGGAACGGTATGGCAAGCCCGACTGGGTCACCCACACCTTTACCGCCGGCGGCACGGTGCTCAATGCCCTGGGGGCCAAGCCGGTGCCGTATCTGCAGGCGCTAGCGCGGGCGGCCGCGAAGAAGTAAGGAACCCGTGCCGCGGGGATCGTACCGTTGGTTGCATCGGCATGCTTATTTGGCTGTGCGAAAGAGCATGCTCGGAGCCGAATGCGCTGGCACTAGAAGCTGCTGTCTACGACGGAATCCTCGCCGGTGCCACTGCGAGCGCGGCGCAATAGATCGATCACGGCGTTGACTCCGGCCGCGATCTCGTCTTCCGCGCCACCGCGGGTGATGATCGCTTCGAGTGCCGCGGCCTCGGTCGTGATTTCCGCGAAACCGTAACTGCCCGCGGCGCCGCTCATCTGGTGGGCCAGCCGGCGCAATCCTTCGAAATCCGAAGCCTGCAGGCGATCGAGCAACGATTTCGCACGATCGGGCAGATCATCGACGAACAAATGGACCAGCGGGGCCATGTCAGCATCGAAGGCCAACGAAGAGTAAAGCAGTCCCTCGGGCGGCGTCATGCGCGTGGACATGGTGCGGGCTCCAGCAGCTTGGTGTCGACATCCGGATCTCGCCGGCTGGCGACAGGCGTATCGCGACACAGGGTGCGGCCTGCCCGGAGGAGGCTCGCGCTTTGGAAACCTATCTCGAAATCGTCGCAGATCAGTTTTTCTGCGCGAAAATTCCGCTGCGCACGGTCGCCGATCCCGTTGTGCGGGGAGTGCTCGGCAGAGCGATTGAAACGATTCTCGCGAAGCAGTTGTAGGGAATGTGTCGCACGAAACGCGCACCTGGGGAGATGCGGTATCGTGGCAACGATCATATCCGGCAATTCGCTCTCAAGCCGCAAGCCACGTAGCACCGTCATGACCCGAAAGACGTTTGCCCAACTAACGCCTTCGATAAAGTGCCGTCGATACGACCGGGCAGTAGAGGAAAGTTGCCTCTAATTCCCCCACCTTGTGTGTTTGTGAAGGAACCCTCCCCATGAAGATTCGTTTTGCCCTTCCCATCTTGGCGTTGGCCGCGTGTTTCGCGCTGGCGCCGGCGTCGAACGCCAATGCGTTCGAAATGCTCGATCGTATGTTGGGTCGCGGTGGCGGCTGCGGCTACTACGGCTGCGGCAGTTGCTGTGCTCCCAGCTGTTGCGAGCCGACCTGCTGTGCTCCGGCCTGCGAACCCAGCTGCTGCGCTGCCCCCAGCTGCTGCGAGCCCTCGTGCTGCGCTGCTCCTAGCTGCTGCGAGCCGTCGTGCTGTGCTCCGCGCCGCTGCTGCGGTTTCCGCCATTTCTGCCACAAGCTGCGTCGCTGCTGCCGTCCGCGCTGCTGTGCGCCGGTCTGCTGTGCCCCGTCGTGCTGCGAGCCGAGCTGCTGCGATGCGGCCCCCAGCTGCGGCTGTGGCGGCTAAGACCAGTTTCGCCTGACGCGGGCTGATCAGCCCGACGTGATCCAAACGACCGCAGGTCGCAAGACCTGCGGTCTTTTTTGCGCGCCGAGCGAGCCCGGAACGGGCTTGGCCACGGCCAGGCCCTTGAGCGGCCGGGCCCCGAGACCGAGTCCGCAGAAACATTACGAAATCGTAATGTTCCCGAATTTGCTTGACGAAAGTCACTGGCCGGCTGACTCTAACACTTATAGTCCGCAACACTTTGAATCAGAGGTTGGAGACACGGTCATGCTTTCTCGGCCCCTGCCGGCAGCGCTTCGGTTGCGCCCATTTCACCAGGCACGCGGCTTCTTGATTCGTAGCCTGGCCTTACTGCTCGCAGCCTCATTGCTGGTCGCGCCCGCCACATTAGCGGCCGCCGACGCGCAAGGCGGCTTGCTGGGCGAGCAATTGGCTGCCGGCGAGTTTGGGCCGGCCATCGAGCTCGCGCGCGATCAATCGCCCGTCGATCGCGATAACTCCTTCGCCGAGATCGCCAAGGCACAAGCACTCGCCGGCGCCCGCGCGGCTGCTTACGACACCGCCGCGGAAGTCACCGACGGCCGGGTTCGTAGCCGACTGCTTTCCGAATTGTCGTCGATGCCTGTCGACGTCGAAGGACGTGGCGGCAGCCCCTTCGCTCAATACGGGCCGCTGATGAACATGATCACGTCCACGATTCAGCCCGACACGTGGGACGACAACGGCGGCCCCGGCTCGATCCAGCCCTTTCAAAACGGGGTGTATGTCGACGCCGAGGGCGTGATGCGGCGGATGAAGAAGATCGAGAATTCCGACTTCCTGGCCGAAGAACGCCTGGCCGCGATGCACGAACTGGTGAGCGACAACGTGCGCCAGCCCTCACCGCTGCGCAAGATCTCGCTGCCGCGTCTGGAGCGAGAGATTCAGATTCGGCTGGCCGCAGGGCAGCCGCTCGACGAAGAAATGCTGGTGCTGGGCGGATTGAAGCGCATCCAATACGTGCTCGCCTACCCCGAGTCGGGCGACCTGGTCGTGGCCGGCCCGGCCAGCGATTGGAAGCTGGACGCCGAGTCGCGCCCGGTAAGCGTCGAAGACGGCCAACCCATGGTGCGTCTCGACCATCTGCTCGTGCTTCTGCGACGCAAAGGCGGTGATTTCGCCTGTTCCATCGTGCCGACCGACGAAGGCCTGGCCAAAGCGCAGAATTTCGTCAACGCATCGAGCGGCAAAGCGTTGCAGCCCGGCCAGCGCGGCAAATGGCTCGACGAGCTGCGCAAGCAGCTGGGCCGGCAAGATGTGGTTTTCGAAGGCATCGACCCACATAGCAACGTGGCCCAGGCCCTGTTGGCGGCCGATTATCACATGAAGCTGATCGGCATCGGCCTCGAGCCCGGCACGCTGAAAGTCCCCAGTTACCTGAGCATGGTCCGCGTCGAGCCCGGCCAGGCGGCGCCGCCGATGGACGTGTTGCGCTGGTGGTTCACGCTGAAGTACGACGCGCTGGTGGCCAGCGCCGCCCGCGACGCCTTCGAAATTCGCGGCCAGGGCGTGCAAGTGCTCAGCGAAAATGAATTGCTGACGCAGACGGGCCAGCAGGTGCACACGGGCCGCTCGGACGCGCTCAATCAGCAGTTCGCGCAGAACTTCACCAAGGATTTTGCGTCGCTGGCGGCCAAGTACCCGCTGTACGCCGATCTGCGAAATATTTTCGACCTGGCGCTAGTCACCGAGCTGCTGCGAACCGAGGGGTTGCCCGAGCAGGTCGGCTGGCATCCCACGAGCTTCACGAACAATAGCGAGCTGCCGACGGCGGTGGAGAACGTTCCGCAAGCCGTGGACACCGTGATCAATCACCGCATCGTGCAGAAGGTGAACATCATCGCGGCCGTCAGCGGTGGCGTACACGTCGACCCGCGGTCGGTCGTCAAGCGCGACAAGATCCAGTCCGACAATCGCGGCCGCCTCAACAGCGAACGCGAACGCTCGGTGCCCACGGGCGTGCCGCATCGCAGTTGGTGGTGGGACTAACGCGGCGCAGGACGGAAGCGATTTCACAATGAAAAAGGGGGCGCATTCGCGTCCCCTTTTTTGCTGCCTAGCGGGCCCCGCTACTCGCTTTCCGCGTCACTCTCCGCGGGCGGCGGCGGATCGACGATCGCGCCGAATCGTTCGTGCAGTCGTTCTCTCTGTGCCCGGCGTAGCTCTGGTTCGGCGGCGGGATCAAACTCCAATTTCGCATCGAGCAACTTCGCAAGCTGCCCGGCCGCTACGCTGCGAACGTGTTCGTCTTCGCGCGCCAGCAGTGCGTACCAGATGCGCGGATCCCCGGTCAGCCACGGGAGAACCCGGTCGGGCCTGTCCTCGTCGGCGTCCTTGGCCAGACTACGGATGACGCGGCGGACGCGAAAGGCTTGTTCCGGGTCGAGTTCGCTTCGACCCTGTCGGCGCAAGAAGGGCAACACGACCGGGCCATAGCCCCGCAGTTGCTGCTCGGCGCGCTCGCGTTCGACGAATCGGTCGCTGGTCAACTGTTGCAAGCTCTTTTCCCAGCTCGAATGATCGATCGCCGGTCGGGCCGGCTGGTCGGCGCAGAGCGCGTTTTCGATCTCCACCGCCTGCTGGGCCAGTTGCCAGTTCGGGTGCATGATCTCCAACAAAGGCAACAAATGCTCGCGGCATAGCGCCGGCTCGATGATCAACAGGTGCCACAGCGAAGGGGCAGAAACAGTCTGCGACTGTTCGCCGGTAGCAACCCTGAGCCGTAATGCTCCCTCGGCGGGCTGGAGGAACACGACCGTTGCATGATCGCCTGTCGAGCGGGGCACGAGCTGGATCGTAACTTCGCTGCCATTCTCGATCTGGTAACTCAAGCGTTCATCCGGCGCGAAACGTCCGTAGTTCACGCTGGGCCGGCCACCGCCAAGATCGATGGTCAGTTGCTCGCGCCGCGAATTCCCCATGTAATTCGACGTCAGGCTTTGTTCCGACGCCGGCCCGCCGGCGGTAATCCTGCCCGACATGATGCGCAGCTGCACCATGCGCAGTTGGCCGGCCAGGCTGGGGTGCATTTCGCGCTCGGCGGCGAGCGAAGACGGCGCGGAAAAGAACAAGGCGAGGAGCACCACCACGGCGTCGAGCCAACGCAGGCATCGCTTGCCGGAGGGCGTCATTGGTAGGCCTACTCCTCTTGCCACGGGCCTTACAGGCGCCGGGCCTACGGCTCTAGCCGGCATTCTTTCGCTCGGACACCGCCTCGGCGGCTCCCAAGCGCAACGACCGCAATTGCCGCCGGACGCGAATCCGAGCCAGGCGACGGCGATGCCGCACGTAGAAAAACAACACGACCGCGACCGCGGCCGCGGCGACGAGCACGGTGATCGCGACCTCGGCGTTGCGGATCCGTTGGAACCAGCCCGTGATTCGTTCGGCGAACAGGTAGCTCAGCCCGAAAAACGTGCAGATCACGAGCGCCGCGCAGAACAAATCGACCAGGACGAATCGGCGGAACGGCACGCGCAGGATGCCGGCCGTCAAATAAACAGGCGAGCGCAGGCCCACCAGGAAACGCGCCGCGAGGAAGACTTTCCATCCATGCTGGCTGATCATCTCCTCGATATGAGCCTCGCGCTCCGGCTTTAAGAATCGCGCACACCACGGATGGTCGCGCAACACGTTGTGGCCGAAGTGGTAGCCGATCGAGTACATGACGCAATCGCCCAGCAGGGCGCCGACAAAGCACGAGGCGAGCGCCAGCCAAGGGTTCATCTGGCCGTAGAAAGAGGCGACGCCCGCCGCGATGATCGGCACTTCTTCGGGCACTGGCAGACCCGCCCCCGTGAGGATCAGGACCACGATGATGCCCAGATAAGAGGCGTGCTCGAGCTGGAGGATATCAAACATGCACAATCTGGCCGTGGTGCGTGCGAGGCGGCCTGTACGCGTCCGGACGTCGAATTGTAGCGGGCGGCCCGCCCCCCAGTATATGCAAATTGGACAAACTACAAAGGCGGGGTGTTGGCCGCCGCTTGTTGGCGAATACTTCCATTACGTGATCTGTCGAAACTGGTCCTCGCCCAGCCCCGCGACGGCCACTTCCACCGAGCTTGCACCCCGACCGGGATGCAGCAACACCATGCCGATCTCAGGATGCTGGCTGCAGTATTCTTCCGCCGCCGTGACGCCCATCGCGTAGAAGGCCGTTGACAGGGCGTCGGCTTCGGCCGCCGAAGGAGCCACGACGGTCGAAGAGAAGACCCCTTCGGCCGGCCACCCGGTGCGCGGATCGAGAATGTGCCCGTACCGCTTTCCCTGGCTGCGAAAGAATTGGTGGCTGGCGCCCGAGGTCGCCAGGGCCCGATCGCGCAGGCGGATTTCTGCAAGGCGACGTTCGGGCCGCACCGGATCGGCCAACCCGACGATCCAGCCATCACGACGGCCGGCGTGCGACCCGCGTGCAAGCACGCTGCTTTGCCCACCGTGCAGTAAGAAGTCGTATACGCCCTCGCCGATCAGCACTTCGGCCGCCCGATCCAGGGCGTACCCCTTGCCGATCGCGCCGAGATTCAGCTCCACGCCGGGTCGTTCGAGGCGAATCGTGCGTTGGTCTGCGTCGAGCGTTACATGGTGGCTGCCGACGTTGGCTAGCGCGGCGCGCAAATCGTCTTCACGGGGAATGCCGCCCGCGCGCTTGTAGAAGCCCCATACCTTCACCAGTGGCCCCGCGGTCATGTCGAACGCGCCGCCGGTCGCCTGCGAAATTCTCGCGGCGAGTGACAGCAGATCAAAGAGCCCCGGCTCGAGCTCGACGTCGGCAAGGGCCGCCGCGCGGTTGATCCGCATCACGTCGCTGGTGTCGCGATAGACCGTGAGCTGCCCTTCGAGTTCTTCGATCCGGTCGAGCGCGGTAAGCGCGGCTTCTGAGCCTTGTTCGTATTGCCCGGCGTTGAGAAACACGGCAAACGTGCAGGCCATCGCGGGCCGCGATAACTGCACCAGGTAATGCTCGCCTTGCTCGGCATGGTTTGCATCGTCGTCCGGGCGGCTGGTTGCGCCGGTGGGAACGAATCGATCGATGGCCGCGCCGATCGCGTCGGCCGCGGCACGGCCTTGCAGGAATTCACGTCGATTAGAACTCGGCGGCTGACCCATACTTCAAATTATACTCGCGCGCGGGGCCGACAGTACGACACCGAATCTCTTCTATAGCCGGCCTTTGTGAGGCCGGGGCATTCATACACGGTTTCCGGAGTCACCGACTCCCGCTACAGGTTTTGCAGCCACGCTCCGGGCTATCGCTTGTTGCACACCATGCGTCAGCCGATAATCAAGGGATCAATTCGCCAACGCCCCTTATCGATGGAACATGAGAACGCTGCCCAAAATGCTTTGCCTGGCGATCGTCGCATGGGTTGCGATGATTGAGTATGCGCCGGCCCAAACAACGTCGCGCGCGAAAACTACGCGCCGCGCGGCGAAGCTAGCGCCCGCCCCCACCTGGGATAGGGCTGTCCTGGAAACGTTCTACACCGACGCCCGGCAGAAGCTCGGACCGGGCCCGGCGCCGGGTGCGGCGGCGCCAAAGCCCGACTCTCCCACGACGAGCTCGCCGGATTCGGTCGCAACCAGCGAACGATCGGCGGCCGCCGAGAAGTGGTCGAGCGTGATCTCTTCCTCGACCCTCGAGGATGAGGTCAAGGCCCAGACGCAACCGCTGGCGACCGCGGTGCAAACGCCCACCGGTTTCAAAGGGGGCGCGTACAAGGTCGCGCGCGAGGAGCTCACGCTGCTGGCGGTGCTCTTCGGCGTCATCGGTCAATACGACGGGCAGGTGCGCTGGCAGAAGGATGCGCCGAACTTGCGAGATCTGTTCGGCCGGGCGGGCTTCAACTGCAAAGTCGGCACCGACAATTCCTACAACGAGGCCAAGCTACGCAGTCAGGACCTGGCCGATTTGATTCGCGGCAATTCGCCCGAGGCGCGCAACGCCAACAGCGATTTCACCTGGCCCGACGTGGCCAATCGCCCGCCGCTGATGAAGCGCATGGAGCGCTCGCTGCGCGAGCGGCTGGGCCCTTGGACGGCCGGCAAAGGGGATTTCACGAAAAATCGCGACGCCATTATTCACGAAGCGGAGCTGCTGCTCGTGCTGGCGCGCGTCATCAAGGCCGAGGGGTACGAATACGCCGACGATTCGTCGTATCGCGCGTATGTCGACACGCTTGAGCAGCAATGCCAGGAAATTCTGGCCGCGGCCAAGCAGGGGGACCTGTCACGGGCACAGAGCGCCACGAGCCAGATGAACAAGACCTGCGACGCCTGCCACGGCGATTTCCGCAGCTGAAGGAATGCCGATTCCGTTAAAGCTGCGATGGAATTGGATTGTCGAACTCAAAGTTCGCAAAAGATTTTTCTGCTTCCTCCGGGGTCAGCAACAATACCTGCGTAATATCTTCCTGCACATCGTCAGGTAGTTTCTCGATCACCTTTTCGAGTATCTCCTGTCGGCCAACTCGGTCTAGATTGGCAAACACGGGATCGATGACCCTGATTCGAATCGATACGGGGTTCTGTCGGTAGGTGACGACCTCGGCATCGGGGTGCTCTAGAACATACTGCTGCAAGGCCTTCAGCACGGCTTCTTCCGTGTCATCCGGCTTAGTTTTAGTCAGGCTCTTGATGCTCATGAAATCCTCCCGTCTAACCAATCCGTGATGGCGGCAACAGCCGACATAAACGCATGAACTTCGCGCGGCTTTGGTCGACTCACATCGTAACGCATTTCCGTCGTCCAGGAGTTAAGGGCGCGAAAGCTCCTTTGGATATTCGCGGGAATCGATGCTTTGCATTCGATATTATATACTTGCTTCAACCAGCCGTAGTCATGTGCCTTCCCTCCCCGGAGTTCACTGAGGATCGTTGCCCGTTTTTCAACGGGTAATGAGGCGAGCAGCAGCGATTTGAACATGCATTCGACCGCGTAACCGGCCAAATATAGGGCGCCCCGGTCGCGCCCCAGCGTCTGAAGAGCCCATGCGTCTTAAAGCCGGTGCTTTCCGGCACGATAGAACATCTTGGCTGTTTTATCTTTCGGCTGCCCCACAACTCGCTCCTTGCGTCACCCCGGTTTTTGTGAGGATACTCTCGCAACATCTCCACGAGGTAAAGCAAGTTCCTACCCGTTCCCGAGCATCTCGCCCAGGAGCATCACTTCCTGCCGGCTGCCCACGACCAGCGTCGTGCGCTGGTGCAGGCTCTTCGGTTCGATTGTCAGAATTCGCTCCGTGCCGTTGGTGGCCAGGCCGCCGGCTTGTTCGGCGAGAAAGGCGATCGGGTTCGCCTCGTACATCAGCCGTAGCTTCCCGCCCGGATGACGCTTCGTGGGCGGATAGAGAAAAATGCCCCCCTTGAGCAGCGTGCGATGGAAATCGGCGACCAGCGAACCGACATAGCGCGACGAATACGCGCGACCGTTGACGCCTTCACGCAGCTTGGAGAGAAACCTGATATAAGCCGGCGGAAAGCTGGCGAGGTTGGCGTCGTTCACCGAATAGTAGGGACCGCTCTCCGGCATCGTCATGTTGGGGTGCGTCAGAACGTAGGCGCCGTACGACGGATCAAGCGTGAACCCGTGTACGCCGTGACCGGTGCTGTAGACCAGCATCGTCGAGGCGCCGTACACCACGTAGCCGGCGGCAATTTGCCGCGTGCCCGGCTGCAACACGTCAGCCTGTGGATCGCGCTGGCCGGCGGGATCCGGCTCGCGGCGAAAAATCGAAAAGATCGTGCCGACGCTGACGTTCACGTCGATATTGCTCGAACCGTCGAGCGGATCGAAGATCACCACGTACTTGCCGTACTGAGGGTCGGGCAGCACGACGACCGGGTCTTCGTTCTCCTCCGAGGCCAAAACGCCGACGTTGCCACGATTGCCCAGGCACGTGAGCAGCGCCTGATTGGCCAGCAAGTCGAGCTTTTGCACGACCTCGCCCTGCACGTTCGAGGTGCCGGCGCTACCGACGACGTCGACCAGTCCAGCCCGACGAATCTGCGCCGCCACGATCTTAGTGGCCAGCGTGATGCCCGAGAGCATCCAGGAAAACTCGCCGCTGGCGTGGGGGTAATGACGTCGTTGCTCGTCCTGGATGTGCTGCTGCGCGGTGAGGTAAACGTTCGGTTCGACCATTGCTGCGAGAATTCCCCACGAGTGCCCGGTTAATGGGCGCCATTATTCTTAGTGGCATGCTCTGACGCAACGGGCGGTCGTTAGCACATTCGAGTGGAGATTCGCCAGAGGTTGCGAAGCGCGATCCGCGCTACCGCTTGAGCGGAAGGACCCACGGGACGAACGGCACGCGTGCGTAGCGTTCCATGCCCGCGACGATCACTACCGGAAAGAGGGGCGCTGCGGCCACGATCAGGGCCAACAGCACGCAGAACAGCCACCTGCGGCGGTCGTCCGCGGACGGACGCCCTTGGAAAGTGCGGAACACCTCGTGCCACCCGAATGCCAGGAGTAGAACTCCGGCGAAGGCGACGATCGCAACAAGGAGTAAGTGCGACATCACCCGCGGCCCGGTCGAGGAAATCTTATTTCGACTGCTCTTTCGTGATTCGCGCGCCGATCTTTTTCACCCCTTGTTGCAGGCGTTCCAGCGGGCGGGGCGGCTCCGGCTCTTTGGGTTTGTCGCCGATTTTCTCGGCAACCAATTTCACTTCGTCGCGCACTTCCTTTTCCACTTCTTCCAGGCGCTGTTTGTCGAACTTCAAACGCGGCCGCCAACCATCCCAGTCGATCGTGGCGATGCCCGTCCCCAGCAAGGCCAGCACCAGCACGACGACGAGCCGCGCGCCCCAGCGGCTGCCGACCGCCTTGCGCACCGGCGGCGGCAGTCCGACGCCGGCCGTATCGACCACGGTCTGAGCCACTGTCTTGCGCTTCGACTTCGCCATAGGGATTGCTTTCAGAAAGGGCGTTTGTTCGCCGGCGCCAAGGCCCGGCGCGCGAGGCAGGTAATTAACCGAAATTGCCCGCCGCGCCCAGATCGTTCGCGGCGCGTGTGGGGCGCGTGCATCTAAAGACGACGGAAACTGGTCGGTTAGTCATGGGGGAAACCGACGAGCGGGGTACGCTAGCACGCTTCGCAGGCTGCCGACCGGCGCACCAGCTCGTACATCATCACGCCGGCCGCGGGGCTCTTCAGCAGGATGGGCGAACAAATGACCGCTTCGCAGTCGAAAGCGGCATCGGCCGCTTGAATGAATTGCCGCGGACCTTCGATCCAGCAGCACTTTTGAGAGTCGCGAACCTCGCGACGAACGAGAGAGCGAACACGTGCCAGGACGCGAGCTGTTGCCGCGTCGGTCGAGCGAAAGTCATTCATTCTCCTGCCGGTCGAAGCCGGGCGAAAAAGTGTCGTTCAGTTCATGGCTCGAAGAGCCCAAGCTAAGAATAAAGCAGCGCGCACCTGGCGGCAACGCTGGCGCGCGATGCGAAGGGTTGCGGGACGTGACTGACCAGTGATCCGGGCCGGCGGACTCGCTCTATTCTGTAGCCGGGGTCTGCGACCCCGGAGGTGACACCAGAAAGCCCCGGCCTCAAAGAGGCCGGCTATAGAAGCAAACGACACAGACTTGCAGCTTTGACAATTATCGCAGCGTGCAAAGACCGCGTTTGCCGGAACGGCCGTTGTCAGGTACGATTTTGCCAGTGGCCGCGAACGGCGTCGCGATTCGTGCGACCCGGCCGGGCCACGAAATATCAAAAAATTCGGGGCGTGGCGCAGTCTGGCTAGCGCACCTGCTTTGGGAGCAGGGGGTCGGAGGTTCAAATCCTCTCGCCCCGATTAAGAGCGATGTGAAGCTGCAGGAAACGAGGAGGGGAGCCGGGACAGGCCCAGAGGGGACGGGAGTGGGCAGGCCCAGTTATTTGCGATTTCGGGGAAAAGTGGCAAGGATGCGGGCACGCCGAAAACCGCGCGGATCCGAAAACTGGACCTGTCCCCGTTTTTTCCTGATGAACCGTGTTACCGCACGCATTGATCCGCTGGGGAATCGCAGCAGCTATACCTATGACTTAAACGGTCGATTGACGTCGTCCACCGATCCGCTCAACGAGACTAGTTCGCGGCGGTATGACAATAATGGCTGCCTGATCGCTCTCATCGATCCACTGGGCAATCGCACTTCGTATGCCTACGACGCGGCGGGGAATGTTCGCAGAAACATCGACGCCTTGGGCAGAATCGCCACAATCACCTACGACAGTGCGGAGCGGCTCGTCGTCGCCATCGAGCCGCTCGGTCAACGGACGACCTATGGTTATGACGCGGTTGGGAATCAAATATCGGTAACCAATCCACTTGGGAATACGGTCAGCAATCGCTTCGACAAAGAGAACCGTCTCAGTGCGCTCATCGATCCACTCGGAAATCGCACTTCCACGACTTATGACCTGGCGGGCAATCTTAGCGCAATCATCGATCCGCTCAATCATCGAGCGACGTTCACGGTTAACGCCCTGCAGCTTCCGGCGACCCAACAGGACGCGTTGGGAAATACGACGACTTTTGTCTACAACAAGGATGGAGACAGAATCGGCCTGATCGACGCAAATGGCCATCGGACGACATTCGTCTATGACGCCGATGAGCGGATCAAGTCGACCATCGATGCCAATCGCAACCGTACGACCAATGTTTTTGACGCCGCGTCGCGATGGGTGGGCCTGATCGACGCCCGAGGGAAGCGCACGACGATGGTCTATGATAAGGCTGGTCGTCTAACGATGAAGATCGATCCGCTGCTGCGGCGCACGTCCTACACTTATGATGCTGTTGGGCGCACGAAATCTCGCCTTGATCCTCGTCTTGTCCGTACGACCTATTCTTACGACGCCGCGAGTCGCCCCACAGGGCGCCGTTATTCGGCGGATCCCCCGGTAACGATGGCCTATGACGGCGTCGGCAATCGCACGCAATTACGCGATAGCACCGGCAATACGACGTACAGCTATGACAAGCTCGATCGCCTCTCAGTAGTGACCAACCCGGCCGGCAAACGCATCACCTATTCCTACGATGCGGCTTCGCGCCGCAGCGTTATGACCGAGCCGTTCGGAGGGCGATTCAGCTACAGCTACGACACGGCGAATCGATTGACTCGCTTGCTGAACCCGGAAGGAGATCGAACGACGTGGTCCTATGATGCGGCGAGTCGTGTCACACGGATGGTGCAAGCCAACGGGGTGAGCACCAGTACGTCATACGATGCGACGAATCGAATTACGCGTCTGGCAGCACTCGGCACAAGCATTACGACCATTGTCGTCAATAGCTACAGGTACGACGCTGTGGGAAACGCGGTGGCCGGAACCTCGACGAATGAGGTGAACAGTGCGTTGATGACAACGACTTGGACGTACGACCCGGTCTATCAACTGCTTCGCGAGAATCCGCAGGGCGCAAGTCCTACGACCCACGTCTACGACGCTGCCGGGAATCGGACGCAGCTGCGCACCGGTGCCCTGGTAACGACGTACAGCTACGACGTCGCCAATCAACTGCGGAACGCAAACAATACCGGGGTTGTTACGACCTATCTCTTTGATGGGGCCGGGAATCAAAAAGGAGCGAAAACCGCCACTGCCGCCGTGACCCACGTGTGGGACAACGAAAACCGGCTGAGCCGTTACGACCTCGGCAGTGGCAGTCTCGTCACCTGCACCTATAATGCAGACGGCCTGCGCGCAACGAAGGTGCAGGCGGGAACGACCACGAAATTCCTCTGGGATGTGCAGAGCCCGCTGGAAGAAACTGATGGCAGCAACGCGCTGCAGGTCGTCTACACGGGTGTGCCAACAACGTTTGGTAACCTTGTCAGCCTGCGACAGACGACGCCCGCTAACAGCTACTACTATCATCTTGACCGGCTGGGTTCGGCGCAGCTCGTAACCGCCGTCGGGGGGGCCGCGTTGGCAAACTATAGTTACGGGGCTTACGGGAACGTCACCTCGGGTAAGCAACTACTCACCCAGCAGTACCAATTTCTAGGCGGGGTGGGGTACTATACGGACTCGAGTTTGCTCTACGTGCGGCAACGATATTATAATCCGAATCTGGCGCGATGGCTGAGTCAGGATCCGATCGAAACCGATGAGTGGAACCTATACAGATATGTTGGTGGCAATCCAGTCAATGGGATCGACCCAAGTGGACTTGACGTACTCGGGTTTGGATGTCCGAGTTGGGACGATTACTGCCACTACTTTTGGCATCCGCTCGGCGGTTGCGATCGCCGGCCCCAACCTCAGCAGGCGACGCCAATCGTTCCAATTGGGCCGATGGGGCCAGATGCAAGGGCCTGGAAGACATGGATGAATATCCAGCGTATGTTTCCGAATAAAAATCTTGCGTGCGAAATGCTTGTACGAACGCGTGATGCTGCCTTGCGAGCGGGAAATGGCGTGCTTGCTCGAGCATATTCGGCCATTATCGCAACAGAGTGTCCTGGGTTCATTTGAAACACAGAACATTTAGAACAGCCCTATGTTTGGACGTTCCGAAATACGCAGGCGATCGAGATTACTCTCGACAATCGTCGAGGTGGGAGGAAGATACAGCTACGGTGACCCTTGCGAGCGCAGGATCATTCAGCATTTGTTGCAGCTACCAAATATCACTGCCCGACAGGCGCTGGTACAGCCTTCCGAAATAGCGCTCAATGGGGTGGCTTTGGATGATCGTTTTGTGGATTCGCTGACGAATTTTTCTTGGCTGCGTTCGCTTTTGATTGCTGGATCAGACGTATCCGACCGGTCGTTGGCGCATATAGGTTATATGAGCTGGCTGCAATTTCTCGTTATTAGTGGAAACCCAGTCGGTGCAGACGGCATCCGATCCCTTGCGCGGCTCAGCGGACTAAGAATGCTGGATGCCAGCCGAACGCACGCCACATCATCATCGTTTGAAGGAGCCACTTGGCTTCGGTCTGTCCAAGACATTTCAATTGACGAATCGCACGTTGACGGCGAGATTTGGCATGTTCTCAAACCCGCTACGCAACTAACATCAATTAGCGTGGGCGGCTCCCGAGTAACTTGTGAATCACTCGCGAACGTCAAGCATTTCACACAATTGCGTTCCTTGTGCCTGAATAATCTCGGGATTAGCGATGCCGACCTAATTCACCTGCTGGCCTTAAACTCGCTTACGGCGCTTTATCTTGGAGCTAATCAGATCACCGATGACGGAGTTGCGGAGATTTCGAGACACCCGAGGATTAAGGTGCTCAGTATCTTTGGCACGAATGTAACTGATGCTGGCCTGGCAACTATTGCCATGTTGAATGCACTTGAAGAGTTATTTCTCGATAACACAGACGTTACAACGTCCGGAATTCAACAACTGTCGTCGATGCCACGTTTGCGAACCCTCTCGATTACAGCGACGCAAATATCAAAGGGTGTCGTAAATGTTTTGCGGAAGTTCAGAACACTAGAACGCGTAGTCCTTGACACGAGTGCAGCGGAGCAAAACCGGCTGGTTCCTCGAGATACTGGCGGCTATTTTGAATGCATAGTTGCTCCAGTACATGTCCCTCCCGAAAAGTGAATCCGGCAACCTGGGCAAGACTGATTCGGGACGACCAGATTCAAGGACACGCCTGTCTCTACCGAAAAGTGCATCCGGGAATCTGGGCAAGGTTGAACGAGCAAAGCAAAGTCGCCGGAGCAAAGGCAGGGGTGCAAATCGCGACCGAATTGGGCATGAAATGGTCGTAACAGCGCGTTGGTAACGAATTGGGCGCAGTAAGCCACAG
>DASZWQ010000092.1 GCA_035546535.1 Pirellulales bacterium
CAACGCTTGAACTTAGAGAGATGCCTCCAAATACGTTCGCCTCTGTTCGTGCATCCTTAGGATAGATGGAAGCGCATAATTCGCAAGCATTGCGCACGCCACATTTACAACCTCATCAGGGGGGGCGATCGCCGTCATATCGAACAAATGCACAGCGGCTGGTAGGTTGGATTGTCGGCGGTGAGATCGTCGCTGGCAATGCCGACAACGTTCACAAGCGTCGCGTCGACCGTCTATTCGGAGGCGATGCGGCCGCCGGCGCGCACTGAAGCGAACCACACAACACGGTCACGCGCGATGTTCGGCACGCCATCGGTGCTATCCGCGCCGCCGATCGGCAGCGGGCGTGTCGGTCCTTCGCCGGAGGAGCAGGCCCGCGACGCATAAGCCCACGAGCGCGACCGACGACGGCTCGGGGACGGAGGTCACGGTCAGCGAATAGACGCCGCCGACGAGTTGCGTTGTATATGCGAATCCGGCCGGCATCGGCCTGGTACCGCCGGCGAGGGTTATCTGAATTGCGTCGAGCGTGAGACCAGCGGTCGAAAAACTGCCGCCGGCCGAGATCAGGTCAAACGTTTGCCCGACGTGTAGCGGGAAAGTTTGCGGCGCAAGGAAGCCCAAGTCGAGTACGCCGGACAGAGCGACGTTTCCGGACACGAACAGCTCGGTGCTGACATTCGCAGGCGCGCCGGCCATCGCGAGCGTCAGCGTGCCGCTGGTCTGAGTGAAGTCGCCCGTGACGTGAAAGTTCTTGGACGTGCCCTGTTGCAGGTCGATCAGTGACACCTGCCCGCCGTCGTTCCGCATCGAACCGGTGAGCGCCCCTTGCCCGTACAGTACGCCGCCGGTGTTGACCTGAATCGTGCCTGCGGGCGGCGCCGGATTCATGGCGGGCGTCACGTTTTGCATCGCGGCGGCCATCGGGCCGACAAGAATCGAGCCGCCACTGCCGAGGTCGACCTCGCCCAAGAGGTGCAGCGCTGGCGTGCTGACCGTCGCATTGGCGCCGACGGTGAGCGTCGATTCGATCGTCAACGACGTCGATCCCGTCAGCGACGAACCTGTAAGGACGTTGACGGGTGTCTCGGCAAGCATCGTTTGGGCGTTCAGCGCGCCGCCATTGCTGATGGTCACCAGCGGTCCGGCGGGAGAGCTTTGGGTCGTCAAATTTGTGACGTTCCAAGCCGAGCCTGCGCCGTCGATGGTCGCGGATCCCCCGTACGAAACGGTGTTCGAGGATTGGAACGTCCCATTGCTTGTGACGACCGCTCCGTTTTTGATAACGAGCAAATCGCCGGGGTTGCTCTCGCTCACGGACTGAATGCTGCCTGTCGTTCCTATGCCGTCGAATGTCATGGTGTTCGTCTCTCCCATGCTGAGCGATGTGACGCTGAGGTTAGCGCCGCCAGTCACGGTGACGATGCCGGCCGGAAGGTTGGAACTTCCCAGCCCCAGACTGCTGACGGACAAACTCGTTCCTGCTCCGTCGACGGTGACGCCAGAGCCGGAGGCCGTATTGCTTCCCACGTTCAAGCCAACCGCCGTCATTTGGGCGCCGGCCGAAAGCGCGAGAGTTCCGGTTCCGGAATGGCCGAGGCTCACCCCATTGGCGTTTAGAGAAGTGCCGGCGCCGCTTAGCGAGACGCTGCCAGTGCTGCCGGAGTTTTCGCCAACCTGAAGACCACCCGTGTCGGCCTGGACGGTGCCACCGTTGGTCACCGTCAGGCTGCCGGCGCCGGAAAGGCCGACGAAACTCAGTCCGGTCAGCGATGATCCGGTCCCGTCAACAGTAACGGTCCCCTTCGATCCGGCCATGGTGCCGACAGATTCTGCGGCGGCCGTGCCGCCATTGGTTACGGAAAGACTTCCCGTACCAAAGTTGCCGACGTTACGGATCGTCGACACTTTGGAGCCGGCGCCGTCGACACTGACGGAACCCACGGAGCCGACCTGATTCCCCACGTCGAAACGGGTTGTGCCCACGGATACCGCGCCCCCGTTGGTCACGGCGATCGATCCGCTGCCTGACTCTCCGACGGAGAGTATTCCGACACTGTACGTCGATTTCGGACCGTCGACGGTCATCGTACCGGTGGTGCCGGACTGGTAACCGAGATAGCCGTTTTGGTCGACGGTGACATTGCCGCCGTTGGTAATCGCGACACTGCCGTTACCGGCATAGCCGACGTATTGCGTCTCCGCCTCGTAGGTGGATTTGGCACCGTCGACGGTGATCGCACCGGTTGTCCCGGACTGATCGCCGAGATAACTGGTTTGCGCTACGTCGACACTCGCGCCGCTAACGACCGAAACGGTGCCGGCGCCGGCGTAGCCGATGTATTGCGAATTGTCGCCGAGGCTTGTCTTGCCGGCGCTGCCATCGATGGTCAGAGTTGCGGTCGATCCCGCGGCGAACCCAATGGCGTCCTGGCCGCCCTGGGGATTATCCACGGCGACCGATCCGTTCTTAACCGTGAGGTTCGCGACGTCTCCGCTGGCATTTCCGAGGCTGATCGCGGGAAGCGTCGCGCCGAGAACTTCAAGTCGATTCTGACCCAGGTCGAGGGTGAGCGTATCGTTGCCGACCAGAGCGCTCAGGACTGCCGGTGCGGACGTGTTCGGCGGCAACGACACGGTGTAGCCGGTTGCCCCTAAATCGAAATTGACCGTGTCGAGAAGCGCGGGAACGCCGTTGGGCGACCACATGGTGGGATCGAGAACGCTGCCCGAGACGGGACTGGCCCAAGAGAATTCGATCGCGTAAGCGGCGGGCGTGAGGAGGACAAAAAAGCTAAGGATGGCGATAAGAAGCGATAGAATCGCAGCGAGTTTTTTTGTGATGGATGTCATGGTTCCGGTTTCACTAGCATCCAAGAGAAGAAGAAAAACGAATGGTATGTAAATCCCGCAAGGGTCGACTCGTCTCGCGGCGCGAAATAAAAGAATGCCTCTAGGCGCGCGAGCGAATCGTGGCGAACGCACGATGCCTGGTCGGATGAAAATACAATCCGCCACCTGAAGGCAGCGTTACCGACCGTTGAAGTCCCGCCCCATTAGCGTGCTCCGCCCAAGACGTCAAACGGTTGCGTCGTGAAACGCCAGTTTGACATGGCGGATCGCCCGAGACTCGATCCGCAGGAATCCCGCCGAGTATAGGAAGCCGCAAATACGGAGCCCAAGAGAAAAAGTCACACCTTTCGCGATTTTAATGAAAGGCGCAATGAGTCCTTTCCCCCGAGCGGCAACCCACATTCATCGTAGGATGCGACCCACGCGGATCTTCATGGGGCACGAACCGGACCGGCGCTTCGCACCAATCCCAGCACACCCCAGGCGCTCCCGGCGCCGGTGATCGGGATCAGGCTCGTCGATCCTTCGCCGCCGGGCTTTGTGGGGCGGGATACCATCGGCCAGGAGCCGTCCTCGCGCTGCGCCGCAACCAGAAACCGCTGGCCGCGCGCCACGATTGCGTCAGCCGATGTCAGACCCGCGTGCGCAAGCGCATACAAGGCCTGGCCCGTGGCCCAAGCGTCGCTAGCCAACTCCGGCGTCTGGCTCCAGCCGCCATCGGCGTTCTGCCGCTGTTTGATCGTTTCGACCCAGGGCTGGTATTCGCTCGCCGGCCGATCGAGCCGCGTCCACAACACGACGCGCAGGGCCAACGATTGAGCGTCACCATCGGCGGGCGTGCCCTCAAGCCACGTCACGGCCTTGTCGCGCGCCTGCTTGGCCGAGTCATCGCCCGCTTTCGCCGCCGGCAACAAGGCAAGGGTTGCCGACAGCGTGGCCCGTTCATCGGAATTGCCGAACATTGGCGGCCGCGTCTCGGGCCAGGAAGCCCAGCCGCCGTTTTCGATCTGGTCTTCTTTCACCGTTGCCAAGAGGCGCCGCGCTCCCTCCCGCGAAAGGTCGTCCGGTTTTGGATCGGCGGCAAGGGCCAGCGCCAGCGATACGGCTTTTTCGTTGAACGCGCGCGGCACCGCGTCGGGGCGCGGCACGCCCGTCTTGCCGTCGCCCGATTCGGCGATCCATTTCGTCAATTCCGCCAAGAGAGGCTCGTCAACGGCGCGGCCGTCGAGCTTGGCTTCGCGCATCGCGCAAACGATCAGACTGGCGTGATGGCAGGAGACGCACTTGTGTTCATCGCGCCAGGCGACGGCGTCCCGCGCGAGAAACGCTAGTCCCCGATCGATCGCGGCGTTGACATCTTCGCCTTGTACCGGCGCGGCAGGTTCAGTCGCCAGAGCGCTCGCGCACGGTAGCCCCACCGCCACAATGAGCAAGAACATTCGCATGGCGAATACCCTTTGCAATAGGCTTCGGGACATTCAGGACCGGCCTGCCGCCGCGGAAGCCAAACCCCGGTTGCAATGTAATCCGCCGGCCCGGGCTCGCCAAATCGCCCGTCAGC
>DASZWQ010000093.1 GCA_035546535.1 Pirellulales bacterium
CGACCGCCGCGTGTCCGGCGGCGAGGCCCGCAGGCGCGCCATCGCGATGCTCGAATCGGTGCATATCCGCGACCCCGAACGCGTGTTCGGCCTCTATCCGCACGAGCTTTCGGGCGGCATGGGCCAGCGCGTGATGATCGCCATGATGCTGGTACGCGAACCGGATCTGCTGGTGGCGGACGAACCAACTTCGGCGCTCGACGTCACGGTGCGCACGCAGGTGCTCACCATCATCGACGAGCTGGTGACGCGGCGCGGCATGGGGCTCATCCTCATCAGCCACGACCTCAATCTGGTGTCGCGCTTCTGCGACCGCGTGCTGGTGATGTATGCGGGCCACGTGGTCGAAGACCTCAAGGCCAGCAACCTGCAGCAGGCGACACATCCGTACACGCGCGGACTGCTCGCGTGCCTGCCGACCATCGATGGGCCGCTCGACCCGCTGCCGACCCTCAACCGCGATGCGAGCTGGGCCGCGGCATGATCGAGATCGAACACCTCACCGTCCGCTTCGGACCCTCAACCGCGGTGCGCGATGTTTCGCTCACCGTGAACGATGGCGAGAGCTTCGGGCTCGTCGGCGAATCCGGCTCGGGCAAGTCGACGCTGCTGCGCTCGATCATGAACCTCAACCGCGACTGGGACGGCAAGATCACCATCAACGGCTTCGACGCTCACAAGACACCGCGCAAGCGGCTGGCGCGCGAAATCCAGATGGTGTTCCAGGACCTGTACGCGTCGCTCCATCCGCGCTACGTCATCGGCGAGCAGATCGCCGAGCCGATGCGGATCAATGGCATGGCCAATGCGGAGCAGCGCACGATCGAGCTGCTCGACCTGATCGGGCTCGGCGCGAAATTTCGCTTTCGCTTCCCACACGAGCTGAGCGGTGGGCAGCGGCAGCGCGTGTCGATCGCCCGGGCACTGGCGCTCAGCCCCAAGATTCTGCTGCTCGACGAGCCGACCTCGGCGCTCGATGTGTCGATCCAGGCCGAGATCCTCAATCTGCTCAACCGGCTGCGCCAGGAGCTGAAGCTGACCTTCGTGATCGTCAGCCACGACCTCGCGGTGGTGAGCTACATGTGCGACCGGCTGGCGGTGATGCGCAACGCCGAGATGGTGGAGCTGCTGAGCCGCGAGGAGCTGCGGAGCCGCAGCATCAAGACCGACTACACGAAGGCGCTGCTGGCGGCGTCGTAGATCACCCGCAGTGTCATTCCCGCGAAGGCGGGAATCCAGGAGTCCCACACTCGAGGTTCAGCGATCCTTGCTCTGGATCCCCGCCTTCGCGGGGATGACACCGTGATTATCACAAGGTCGGTGTCAGAACCGTCTTTCGACGAACCCGATTGATTGCCCCTGCCACCCCGTTGAGCACGCGCAATGCCAGCGCTTCGACCGGTTTGCGGAAGCGCCACTCGACCAGTTCGGAGAACACCCAGGCGATCAGCAGCGTCGCGGCCATTGCCAACGGCACGGCCAGCACGTTGGGCAGCGCGCGGTTGAGGTTGAACAGGAAGCTGACGCCGAGGTTCTCGTGGAGGAGATACCAGGAGAAGCTGACGAAGCCGACGCCGGCCAAAGCGCGCGACAACACCGGGACATGCGGGATGGGCATGCCCGCCGCGAAAGCGACGAGAGCGCCCAGGAGCACCATGGTCAGGACCGTCGTGACCACGGCCGCGACGACGTCGGTCGAACCGTCGAAGCCGGTGAACAAAGTCACCAGCGCCGCTTCGACTAGGCACAGCGCAAGCAGCGTGATGGTCAATGGCGTCGCCGGCTTGAGCATCCGGGCGAGGATGCCGATGGCAAAGAACGGCAGGTAGGGTGCGATGGTCGCGATGCCGATGAGCGCCTGCGGCAGGCGGCTGCCCGTCGCGAACTGATAGAGCATCGCCACCACCCAGAATGGCGCGGCGGCGAGCGACAGCCAAGCGAACACCGTCGCGAGCCGGCGTCGGTCGGGGATCAGCGCGGCGAGCAGCGCGAGCCCAGCATAGAACTTGATTTCAACCGCGATCGACCAGAACGAGCCGTTGATCCAACGGCCGTCGCCGACGAACAG
>DASZWQ010000094.1 GCA_035546535.1 Pirellulales bacterium
AAGCCCTCGTGGCTTTTTTCAACCTCGCCAAGTGCGAAGCAAAGCTTCGCACGGCTCGCAAAATAACGACTTACGTCGATATTTTGCCATCGCATCCCTGCGATGTCGCAGCCCGTTGAGTTCTTCAACAGGCTGCTAGGACCACGCCGCCGGGCGCAATAAGATTTGACAGCAATAAAGTTTGACGAGCGCCGCCCTGCGCGCAAGCGCCGCCGCAGACGGCCCGGACGGCTCTTAGGCCGTCGAGGGCGGTTGACAGAGAACGCGTAACGCGGTACGAAACTAGCTTCCCTCTGCGTTGCCGTGTTGTCCCTGGGTGGGATAGCCGCGGGCGGACCAGGGTGAAGGAGTGTTCTTGGCGGATTCGCCGAACGCCTGCGGACGATTGATCGATCGTCGAGGGCGTTCGCCGTGATGCACGCCCCCATCGTCTAGAGGCCTAGGACGTCGGGTTCTCAGCCCGAAAACCGGGGTTCGACTCCCCGTGGGGGTATCCCTCTAAGGTATTGGCAGGTAAGGACTTGTAAGCTTCGGCAGTTTTCAAAATCGCTTCCCTAGCTGACTCAGCCTTACCGGCCCTTACCGTCGTGTACTGCACCGGAATCTGCACCGCTTTTTCGAAGTGCTCATCCGTGACCTGCAAATAGTGCTTCTTGGCGACGGCTTCGCTATTGCCGATCCAGGCGCATACCACGTGCGCGGGGAAGGTCTCAGCTAACTCCGTCTGGCGCGTCGACCGGCAATTCTGGAACAGCTTTGGCCACGGATCGAGCCCGGCGCGTCGGATTGTCTTTAGCAGCCGCGTACGTAGGTTTGCGTTCTGGTCGCGGTATCGCGTGATCACCGGCTCGGCGCTCATCGGCCTGTCCGGTCGCAGCGACCAATCCTCGCGCCCCTCGACCTCATGGAAGACGGCTTGCAGGAGGGGCAGCAGTTCGGGGAATAGCGGCACCATGCGGTATGCCTTGCCGTCGTGGTGCTCGGTCTTGGAACTCGTCACGCGCATTCTGCCGCGCTCCCAGTCGATGTCGCCCCACTTGAGCGCCAGCGTCTCGCTAGGCGTGCGTAGTCCGCCGTAGCGGGCCAGGGCGAACACCAATTGCCATTCGATGTCGGTGCAAGCCGCGAGCACCTTAGTCGCCACATCGCGGCTCACAAAATGAAACCGGTCCTGGTTCGGCTGTACTGCAATGCCTTTCATGTCGGCGAAAGGATTGGCCGGAATCAATCGCCGCTTGACCGCGGCTCGAAATAGCTGGCGCGCTCGGCCGCAATGCCGGCGTATCGTGTTTTCGCCTAGTCGCTTCCGAAGCCAGAGACGCCATTCGTCGGCATCCCCTTCGGTCACGTCGGCCAGCGACTTATCGGCCCCGAAGAATTTGAGCAGGTCGCGCTGCACCTGCCCGAGGTTAATTCGCGTGCGCGGCTTTATGTCGGTCCTTGTCGCAAGGTATCGCTCGATGAAGGGGCCGAGCCTTTCTGTGGCTTCCTTGCCGGCACGTTCGGGCGCCAGCCCCACGGCCGCTAGTCGGTCGTACAGCTTTGCGCCAATACCACCGAGCCACGCTGCTGTTTCCTGATCGAGACTTAGCTTGGCGCCGATGGCCGCGTTGATGGCTTCTACCTTGATCTTGACCTCACGCGCGGTCTTCATCGGAACTTTGCCAAGTCGTACGCTGCGCCTTTTGCTGTCGCTGGCTATGAATTGGATTGTCCGATTGCCCTTTGCATCTGTCGAAATACTGGCCATTGAACTACGATTCTCCTTTCTCCGAATTGCGTTTTCAAAATCCCGCGGCAGGCGCGGCTCCGTCCGTCGCCCCCGCGGGTCTTGCCGTCGGCGTTCTAGCTCGCCGCGGCGGTTTTGCCCCGCATTCACCGAGCGGGGCGGCCAGGGCCATCTTGTCAGGACGGTCCTGCGGTTTGCCGTACATTCACCGAGTACGACGGCCACGGCCAGCGCTACGCATCAGGCCGTGCGGGCCTCTTCTCCTTCTCCGCTATTCAAGCCGCCACGGCGCCCCTTTCGCGTCCGGCCAGCCAAGACAAAATTGCTCTTCTGCGCGGCGTCGTGCGTCGAACACAGCGCTCAGCGCTTTGTCCAAGCGAGTCTCTAGCCGCCGGGCCTCGATCAGGACCGCGCGGCAATGGTGACTCTCGAAAATCGTGCCGGCACGGATCGCGCGAAGTTGGCGAATGAGCGTTCGTAGTTCGTCGTTGTTCATGCGGCACCGTCCTTTCTCGGCGCCGTCGGGCTGAAGAGCATTCCCGCCGTCTGTTGCGGTTTGACGATTGCCGGCGACAGATAGTTGAGCGTCACGCGGCGGGCCGAATGTCCCAGCAGTTCCGTCGCATTGCCGCCGGCTGCTTCAAAGTAGGAAGCCGCCGACTTGCGCATGCGGTGGAACTTGCTTTTTCGATCAGTAGGCAGTCCCGCTCGCTTGAGGATGCGACCGTACTTGGCCCACAGATAAACCGGCGTATACGGCCAGGGGAAAAGCAATTCGCGCGCCGGCTCTCGTATCGCCCGAAGAGCCTCGATTGCCTCGGCGGGCAGTTCGGTTGATTTGTCTGCCGTTTGGAACTTGCGAAATTCGGCCGGCACGATCAGCCAGCCGCTATCCAGGTCGACGTCGGACCAGCGCAGTTGCATCACCGCGTTAATCCGCTCGGCGGTCCACCACAGAATTTGGTGCAGGGCCAACCACCAAGCGCCCGCCGGCACGCCACCGATTTCGCCGGGCTCGTCTCGCAACGCTGCGAAGAGGGTTGCCAGCTCAGCCTTGCTCCAAGCCTTGGGGATCCTTTGCGGCTGCGGGACCGCAGGAACGTCGGGAAACTTGTCGACGAACTGCTTTCGCGCGGCGAAGCGCCACAGGGCCAAAATATGGGAGCGTGCTTTTTGCGCCGTGGCCGGTGCGCGGCCGCTCTCGACGAACGAGTTGATAAACGCGGTGATCAGCTCATCGTCCAGGTCGGTCAATATGGGTTCGCGGCCGAGAAACTTCTGCAGGTGGTCGATGTTGACGCGGTACTGCAAATCGTTCTTTTCGCCGCGCCCGCGCAGGCGGAGGGGCTTGTAGTACCAGACGAACACCTGCCGAAGCGTCTTGGGCTTCTCGCCTTTTTCGGGCTTGCCGATCTGCGCATCTGCCCATTTCGCGCTTGCGTACGTCTTCGGCGGCGGCGCGGTGGAAACGTGGCCCAGCTCGAAGGCCAATCGCCACAATCGGCGGAAATAGTAACGCAAGTTCTCGCAAGTGTGCGCGGTGTACTTGCCATAGATGTAATCGCCGAAGGTGGCCCACCCGGCATACGACAGGTCCGAAACCAACGCGCTGCGGCCAAGCGATTCGGTGAAGCGATTTATCGCGTTTATGAACGCCCGACGGCTGCGCCGGGTGATCGGCAGCGTCCCACTCCTGATCGATTCGTCGATAAACGCGGCGAGCGGCTTTTTGAGCTGTGGTTTTTTCGTGCTCATGCGCACACCCCCTTTCCGCGCGGCGAGTGGGCGAAGCCGGTTCCAGAATCGGACTCATCCAGTGCCGGCCCTACAACGAGCACGGGGACCGGCCGGGTAAACTTGATCTGGCGACGGTCGACGTAATGAAGCAACGCAAGGCCGTCGGTCAAATGCCCGAGATACGCTTTCGCGCTTCCGGGTTGCATCTGCTCGCACCGCGTCGCGCCCGTCCGCCGCAGCCACTTCACCGAGCCTTGGAGCTTGGCACGTAGGATGGCCTTGCGCACCCAGTACCACGCTCGCTTTCTGGCGAGTGGGAAGACAAGTTCCCGGCCCTCGGGCCTGGTCAAACTGATCGCTTCGTTGCAATCGTCCGGCAGTTTGATTTGGATGGGCTCGTCCGTTTTCTTCTGGCGAATTACCAAGACACCGCCGGCAAGCACTTCGTCGCTGCGGAGGTCAACCAAGTCGGTCGGCCGCAGGCCGGTGTAGAAACCGGTCAGCACGAGGGCGCGCAGAACGTCGGACTTTTTCGCAAGGCAATTGCCCAAATCGAAGCGCCCTTTCTCGCACGCGACGGAATCGAGGAGTTTTTGAAACTCCTCGACCAGCCACGCCCGCGGGATGGGCTTCGGCACTTTGACGCGGCGCACTTCCTCGATCGGCGGCAGCATTTTTCGCCGCGCCGCTTCGCGCCACAGGCAGAGCAACGCCCCGCGCTGGCGATGCACCGTTCTACGCGCTATGCCGGCATCGATCCTGGCACCGATAAACTCGCCGAGCGTGTCGGCGTTCAGATCCGTGAGCAGTGCGTCGCGAGCCAGATGCTTTTGCAGAGCCACGACCGCGTAGCGAATCTGGTCGATCGACGCTCGGGCAAGGTCGCGATTGGTGCAATAACTATTCGCGAAATGCGATAGGCTGCCGGGTTCGCCAACTACGAACGGCTTGCCGGGATAACCGGCCCGCTTCGGCCGGCACAACGTTGGGTCGATTTTCCGCAGCACGCGCCGCACGATTTGCGGGTAATCAGCGACGGAGAACTTGTTAAATCCCGCGACGCGCAAGGCGTCGCCGAACTGGTCGATCATTTCATCGTTGACCTGGCGCAGCATCGTCGGACCGCCGCGCCAAAACGTGAACTTCGACAGTGCGCGGTCGCAACTCACGCGGTAGGCCGGGTGCTGGATTGCCGGGCGCACCTGATCCAGATAAGCCCGTTCGAGCGTCCCCGCCGGATGCGATACCGAATGCACAAACTCTCTTGCATCCGGCCGCGTTTCGACTAGCTGGGCATCATAGGCTCTGCGCCATAGCGACCTAATAGCGCCGCGCGTGTCCTTCCGCGACTGATGCCCAAGACGGCGCGCCGCCAGCCAGTCGCAAAAGCTGTCGAAGGTCGCGCGGTTGAGGTCGGCGAAATCGGGCTCGTGCCGAAGGAATTTTTCAAAGCGATTCCAGTGCAGGAAAGCGCCGCGCGGGGCTCGGTCGGGGAAAGTTTTCCGAAATCGCGCGCCGGCAGCTTTGAGGTAAAAATCGCGAAGCGATTCGCTCATCCCGGCACCCCCTTCCCGCGCGGCGCGCAACAGGGGCAAAGCCAGCCCGAGCGTGTTTGCCGCCAGTCGAGCTCGCGGGCGGTGCGCTCGGCCTCTTTACGGTCAGATGTGTAGAGCAGCTCGCGCGATTCGCAATCGGGATCGATGCAGCGGACCACGTACTGACGGGTAAAGGACGCGGTAGCCATGTCGGCACCTTTCATGCGCTGGCAGAGGGCCGAGCGCAAAACAATGAGTCCCGGTCCGCACCCTCGCTGTCAGGCGGAGATGAGGCCGCCTTGCGGGCCTTGGGCGCGCGAACGCACCCTTGGCTTGCGCGCAAGCGCACGGACCGGGGCTCTCGATTCTCATCTTGAGTTTGACTCTCATCTTGTGCCACGATAGAGTCCGCGGCGAACTTTGACGGGACCATTTTCCCAGTCCCGCAACTTCCTGTCAACGTGAATCCTGGCCCCAGGGCTTAGGCCAGCTATTTCGCGGAATTTTTGCTTAAAGCGCAGAAAGCAAGCAATCTGCTGTACGCTTATGATCTCTCCCCGAAAAACGGCCGCACAGCTTCGCGTCTAACGCGTCCGGACGGCCTTGCGTGGGAACTATCCCGGAATCGGCGCGAATGCGTTAGCGGGGCGGCAATGCGTTCACCTCTAAAAACTTCGGCTAGGGGCGGCAGTTGACCAACAAGCGCGCCGCCCGGCTTTGCGAGGCCGGACGGCTAAGTCGACTTGTCAAAGAACACCTTGCAATCGCGCGTCGCGCCAGCCATCATTGCCGCATGGGCAAGAAGTTCGGACTATCGTTTTCCCTCAGTCGCGCTCTCGGAATCTCCGCCGAGAAAGCACGCATTTCGCGGGCGATCGGTGTTCCGCTCACGCGTTCCGGCCGGGAACGTAAACTCGGCCGCATGATCGGCCAGGGGCTCGGCCTGGCGTTCGCTTTCGTGTTCGTCGTAGTCTTTGCCGCGGTCTCTGCCGTGATTGCGGCCATCGTCAGTGCCTTCAGCGGTGGCTGAAGCCCTTCACGCGTAGTACGCGACGTTCGCCGCGGCGCCGGTCGAAACGCCGATGACCTGCACGGCCGACAAGTCCCCGGTATACGGCTCCTCATTGCCGGCCAGGATCTCCATGCCGACAGCGGTCGTGGGAGCCGTGCCGTCGTCCCGCCATCGCAAGTTAATTCCCTTCGCCGAGTCGGCGGCAATGATGGCGTATTGCGCGCCAGCGGGCGGGGAAAGCGTCGTGGCTGCGTCGATCGTCGTGAGTTGCCGATAGCCGAGTGGTTTACGAATGGGCATAGTTTTCCTCTCGGCGGACTAATCAACGGGCGACAGTCCAGGCATCGGCCCCGCACTTCGCGAGGGCCTCTTGCCAGGCCGCATTTTCATCCTGCCGGCAGACGCGAATTGTTCGTTTGCCGCGCCGCATGACGATCAGCACGGCAGCACGATCGTCGTCGACGATCGCCGTGCGGCTCGTGCGCCAGCCTTCGCTTTCGATCATGTCTCGGGCTAGTTCTGGCGTCATCGTGGCCGCCTTGCATGACGCGAACCGTAGGGCACCTTGCCGCAACGGATGAACTGCAAAACCTCGCTCCTCTTCCATGCCACGCGGCCGGGCAGCAAATCAGGGTAGGAGCATGGCAGTTGGTGATAAGCGATGCTGGGAAAAATCAGGTTCACGCGGATGCCGTGAAACGCGGCCAATTGTTGCGCGGTCAGCAGCTCGGGCAGTTCGTCATCGTTCGTCATGCGGCCTCCACAATGCGAAGGCGCTCGCCCATCTCGCGCGTTATCGGATCGGAAACGGGCGTTAGCGCTGTGGTGCGATAGACGGGGCGCGTCGCGAGCGTCACTTCCGCAAGGTGCTCCACTTCGACGATCGTTCGCAGCAAAGCACCGGGTTTGCACAGCCGATCATGGTCGAGCGTCCTTGTCGGAACCACCTGCCAGCGGTCGCGACCTACGCGCATCGCCAAGCTACCGCCGCGAACCTCGTGATCACGAATCATCTGGCAAGCTCGCGCCTCGTGCGGACTGCCGATCAGCGGCACCTCGACGCGCAGCCCGTATGAATCGGCAACGAGCCGCGCCGGATAGTCGTCCGCGGTCGAGCGCAGTTGCAGGTCACTGTTGTGATTGATCAGCGCGCGCACAGGCGTTTGACTCGCTAGAACTTTGTCGAATGCGCGTCGGTCGAATATTTCGTAATGGCCGCGAGTGAGTTCGGACCAACGATCGAAGACGGCCGCGTACCAAACGAGGCAGCGGCCTCCGCGGGCGTCGCTCCGAATCTCCGCGCCGATGAGACGATCAAGCATTGTCGTAAATCTCGTCGTAGTCTCGGCGGCCGGCGCCCTCCCGCGCGACATCGCGTGCGGTTGCGAGCGTTTCGTCCAGTTCCGCCTTGAGCAGTCGCGCGCGGAGAAGCTTATCGCTTCTCCGCGGGTCGTGACTCCCCAACGAACGCATCTCGTCAACGAGCGATCGAATCTCGGCCATCCCTCGCCGCGCAGATTTCTCGATCATCGCGGAGACCTTTTGGCGGTCGGCGTCGGGCTCGCTTCGCTCCAATCGAATCACGCGTAGTTCATCGGCCATCGCTATGTTTCTCCCCAGTCTGTGCAGTCGCCCGCCGCGTCCGGCAGTTCCGAAATCGCCTGCTGCAATTTGATGTGTGATTCCTGCTGGCCATACAGCGCCGCTAGAAGTTGATCTAGCGTCGCGTTCAGGCTGATACCGCGATTCACGACCGCGGAGACTTCGCGCTGCATCGCCTCCACAGCGTTGGATAGCTCGGCGGTCTTAACCATGTGCGCCGCCAACTGCGCTTCAAGAGTGCTCATTTTTCGCCTAATCCCGAGATCCAGTTCGTCATGCGGTCGGCTGCTGCCGCGGTTCGCTGCAGGGCCATAAGCTGCTGTTTCTGCGTGATCGTCTGTTCCTTCAACTCTCTGATTTCTTGCTGCTGCAGTTGCACCGCGTCCGCTTCGACGCGAGCGGTGATTGATTCGGACGATTCGTACATGAGTGCCGGGTTCAAACCCGTCGCCGCGTGCTGATTCTTCAACAAGGCGCCACTCGCCTTTTCCACCCCGCGCTCGTACTCCTCGAAATCGATGGCCCCACTCTTAAGCGCCCGGTCGAGCTGCAGAATCGTCGCGTTGAATTCCTGCAGCGGGGAGCGCGTGTCTTCGTTCAGCTTTTCGGCGAATTTCTTTTGCTCCTCGACGGCCTTGGCGATGCCGCCGAGGATGCCGGGGTTGTTGATCGAGTCGGTGACTTTGTTCTGCGGACTGAAGGTCGCTTTCGCGAGCGCCGCGGCGCCCTTGCCAAAGGGGTCCGAAATAGAGTTATCACGTCCGAAATTCGGATTCGTGAAAAGCTTTTGTATCGCCAATTGCGCGGGCGACGGCATGATCTTGGGCGGCCCCGGCGAAGGGGTCGGCGCGTGCGGTACATGCGGACCGGTGCCGGCTGCGTAAAACCATCGATCAGCCTCCGCCTGGTCCATAAGCCCAGTGGCGTATCGGAAGGCATTGATTCCCTCGGTGAGGCTCTTGGCTTCGTAGGCTAGCGCGGCCGCGATCGGCCGGCCGAGGGCCTCTTTGAGTTCGCCGAACGAGTTGCTTAATCGACTGACGGCGCCGGCGTAGGTATCGAGATCATTAACGGCCGCGCCGCCGAATCGTTTTTCGAACTCGCCGAGCAGGACGGCTTGAGCTTCCGCCGCCTTGCCCAGATTGACCATGGACTTGATGTTGTCCTGCGCCTGCTTGTCGAAGATGATGCCGGCTTTTTTCAGCTTGCCGAACGAATCGGCGGGCGCTTGAAGCGCCTTGCCCACGAGCTGGGTGGCTTCCGAGAGTTCCATCCCCTTGACGGTGGCCACATCCGCCGCAGTCGCCAGGGCCCGCGTAAAGTTGTTGCCGCGCACCTTGTCAAAGGTGGCCAGGAGCGACGCGGCGGCGATCGTGGTTTCATCCGCAAAGCGAGTGGTCTGCTGCAGGACGGCGGCAAAGCCTTCGATTTCTTCGCTGCTCAATCCGGCAGCGTGTTCCGTCGCCTCCAGGACGCTATTCAGCCGCTTAACGGCCATCTCTTGCTCTTCCCAGGCGCGCACCGAACCGAGAAGGAACTTGCCAGCCGTGAAGCCGGCAAATGTCTTGGTAACGAGGCCCGTCAGCGAAGCGAGTTGCTTCTCGAAGCCGCTCACCGTCCTGCCGGATTTTTCCAGGTCGCGCGCGAACTTCTCCGTCTGCGCGGTCAACAGGACGTTGATACTGCCGGCGACTGCCATTACTTCTTCTTCCTTTCACGCTCGCCCGCCCGCGCCGGCCGCCGTTCCCAGCGGCGCGACGCAGACGGGGCGACCCGCGCCCAATTACTTGCCGAGGTCGTAGCCAGCTTCCTTGCATTCGCGTGTGAAGTACCACAGTCTCGAGCCGCTCGCGTCATCCGGCTCGCCGAAGTTTGCCCCGCCCAGGTGGACGAGGGGCACGTGGCCGTCTAGTCCGGCCGCGCTCAGTGCGTGCTCGAATTCGCGCTTTTCCGCCTGCGCGGCGTTGAGGGCGAGCGCCTGTTGGAAAAGCTTGCGCACAAGTTCGCCGTACTTTTCTTTCAGGCGATGCGCCGTCACAATTTTTTTGGCGGCGTCACGCTGCGCGGTCTGAACGATCGCTTCCTGTTGTCCAAGCGCGAGCACCAGCGTCGCGCGGCGGTCCTGCAACCGAGCCATTTCCGCCGGGTCGAGCTGCGGCACTTCGGCCGCGTCGCCGGCTTTGTTAGTAGCGCCCGATATCATTGCTGCGGCAGCGGCCTGGCGGCGCTCTTCGGCGGTCAAGCGCCGTTGCCGATTGAGTTCGTCGATTTGCCCGCGGACTTCGGCAAGCTCGCCGCGAAGCGCCTGCAACCGCTCGAATTTCTCGCGGTAGCCGGGATCCTCTTCGAGCGAAAACACCGGCTTGCCGTCGCTTCCGAACCATTTGCGTTTCGCCAGTGCGCGGGCATTCGGCCGATGGTAGTCGGCGCGGTCCACGGTCCCGATTGACTGTGGCGGCGGCACCAGCGTCGCTTGGGCGAATTCCGTGCTCATCAGTGGCATTGTCGTGATCCTCCGTGCGGGGTCCGGCGTGTTTGAATCGCTCGCACCGCGCGCCGGTCGCGGTGGGGCGCGGGTTGGCCGGGTCAGTTCATGTACTCGCGTGCTCGCTTCATTTCCTCGCGCGTCAGCAATTCCAGCGAGCCATCGGGGTCGAATAGGATTGCCAGCGACGCCAGCTCCTGCGGCTGGAACTTCGCGAGCGCGCGTTGCTCAGCGAGATAGTCGCCCCAGAAACTCGACGCCGATTCCGACGGTTGCCAGGTGCTCAGGTCGAGAATGTCGAGCCGCAGATAGTAGCTGAGCCTGGTCTCGCAGGACGGGGCAGCGCCCGGCGGCGATTGCCACAGCGCCCAGTTCGAAAGCGATTGCAGCGCTGGCAGGTGGACGGCCTTGCCGCTTCGGTCGCGGAAAGGCTCGACCGGAATTAGATTCGTCAACTCATACCAGCACCGCGGCTCGATTGGTGCGACGTTCAATTGCTCGAGCTCATCGCGGAACGCGCGCCTAATCGGCCGCTCAATGTCGCGCCAGCACTTGGCTGCGTTGCTCCAGTCGAAATTGCCAGCCAGCGGGTCACCGAACGGGCCCACACCACCCCAGGCCAACTGCTCAACGTCTGCCGGGGTCCAGCCGGCCAAGCTGCCGGTCCCGTTGGTCAACGCCGCTTCCTGTCGCGCGCGCTTTCGGGCGAGCGAGACATTACCGCGCGCCAAAAGCGCTGCGGCGGAAACCGGCTTAGGTCCTCTGCGGCCCATCAAAAGCTCGTTTCTGAAAAACCCGTGTGAAAATCTGCGCGCTTTGGGGGCGTACGAGAGACCATCCGACGTAACATTTTTGACCCCCCCTCCCCCTCGGGGGTGGTGTGGCGTTTTGATACATCACCCGGCTGGTAGTGTTTTCGCCCCATGCTACATCCCCGAACCGGCGATGCGGGCGATGGCCTTGCGCACGATGCTTGCCTTGGCTAGGTCGGCCAATGCTTCGCAGCCGGCGGCCTGCAGGTCGTTGAGGTATTTCTCGGTCGACCGGCTTGCGATCAGGTGGCCGGCAGGCGCTAGGCGTTCGGCCATGACGACGGCGAGCCACAGCTCGGGGTGCTCGGTCGCGATGGCTTCGAACGTGAGTGGTGCGGCCGATGCCGCGGTCTCTGTGGTCATGTGGACTGGCTCCGTTTGGGCTTGTTCAGCGCGGCGCGAATGCGGCCGACATCGCTCTCGTCGAAGTACACCATCGTCCCATTGATCGTGAGCACTGGCTTCACGTCCGCCGCTTGGGCGGCAGCGCGAACTTGTCCCGGTCCTGCCTGCAATAGTTCGCAGAGCTTGCCGACGGTCACAACGTTTGCGCTTTCGATCGTCATGGGGAAAAACTCCTGGAACTCACTCGCCGAATGAATCATACAAGCCGGCGTCGGCGTCTTTTCCTGAAACAGGAACGAACTCGGTAACCGTCCTAAACGCGCGCTCGCATCTGCTGCATACGCGATAGCAGAGCCGGCTGCCGTCCCCCTGGTCGCGGCTTCCGTTGTGGGAGTGCTTGTCGCTTCCACAATGCGGGCAGCGCGCGACTTGAACGGTGAGGAAAATCAGCGGCAGCGGCTTCCTGCGATCGCTCACGTCGCCCTCCGTGGCAGTCGCCAGCCGTGATCGCGCTCGGCGGCAAGCCATTCGAGATGCGTTAACTGGAGCGATGCGGCCCAGTGCGACTCGGCTTGCGAGCTGGGACGCGCCGCAGAGCGTCGCCGACGCCTGGGCCTTGGCGGATCGAACAAACCGAGCTGCTTTGTTGTTTTCATTCTGGCCGTCGAACGTCGGTTATTTCGAAATCATCTCCGCCGGCAAGTTCCCGCCATTGCGAACTCGCGCACCGGGGTGGGCACCGCTTCATCGGTTTCACGGCTCGCGCAGAACCGCAGAGTGTCACCCTGGCGAATGTCGTACGCGCACGCGTCGGGGTTCCAGAAGCCGACGAAATCGGGCCAATCTCCTTTGCCCATAACGAGTTTCATCGCGTTAAGCTTCCGGCAGGTGACAGTTGGTTACCGTTGTTCCCGTTAATCTCTATACGCGTACGCGTGAGCGCTTATACGGAACAGCTGTCACCAACTGTCACCTAAGCACCAATCCGAGCCTAAATTTCTTGCCTTGCGCGCCTGGTTTTCCTTCAAATCCGCGGGCGTCCAAGTCCTCCCTAAACGTTCGCTCCCCCATCGGTTGCGCTATTCCATGAGTCTTGCACCAACTGAGATACGCCTCGCGCAGGTCGCCAAATAGCACGCGCCCGTGCGGTTGTTCAATCGTGCATTCGTCGAGAAACGGCTTGAGCAGATCCGACGATTCGCGGTACTCCGCCGTCGCCTCCGTGACGGCGGCAGCATCCATGAGCTTGAATCCATCATCCTGCCACAGGCGGCAGCCGGCGATCAGCCAAGACAGAATTCCCGATGCCTCGGCCTCAAGCTTGGTAGCTAATCCTGTATCCTTCGCCGCGTCAGAGATTCTGGCGTTGAACGGCACGAGTCTGATCCGCGACCAGATGCCCAGGTCGGTGCCCGAGATGCGCGGCCTGTGATTCGTGGCCATGATGAGCGTGTGGCTCGGCTGAAACGACCACAAATTTTCCCTCATCCCGCGGGCCGTGATTGTGTCGCCTCCCGTCAACTGCTTGACAAGGGCTTCGTCGAGGTGTGCGCGTCGGGCACTTTCCGTGCATGTGACCAGTCGCCGGCCGCAAAGCGCGGCTCGTTCCGTGGCATGGCCCTCGTGCTTGCGTTCTATGAGCAAATCTTTGGCGGCCTCGGTAGCATAGTCACCGAGGATTTTTCGTAGAACGGACAACAGCGTGCCCTTGCCGTTGCGCCCCGTGCCGTAGAGGATCAGCAGCACGTGATCGCGAACCTCTCCCCATAATGCGGAGCCAAGCGATCTTTGCAAAAATTGTCCTAGCTCGCGATCATCGACCGTGGCCCATCGAATGAATTCGCGCCATTGGGGACAGCCGGCGTCTGGATCAAAAGTCACCGGGGCCAGCCTGGTAATCCTGTCCGATCGGTCATGGGGCCGCAGTTCCCCGGTTCGGAGGTCGACAGTTCCATTTAGCACGTTGAGCAAGTGGGCTTGCGCGTCGAACACGCTCGATAGATCGCGATCAGGAATTCTGACCCGTGCATCGGCCCGCATGAGCTTTTCGACGTTGCTAATTGCCGAGCCGCCGTTGCTCGCTTTGACAAACTTCAGCGCGTTCGACAGGGTATTGCCGGCGAGGCCCGGAGCTGTCGCCGCGAACTCGGTCCATAACCGCTCGGCGTTCTGCTTGGCCAGCGATATGGCCACCCCGTGATCCTCGGCCCAGCGGGCCCCGTCGTAAACGTGCCAGCACTTCCGTCGCTCGACGAAGAGAAGCGAATCGCCGTGACGGGACAGCACACGATCCGCATTCGCGTTGTCGGTTTGACCTTCCGCCCGGCCGATGCCAGGAACCCCAGCTTCCTCACTGTGATGCTCGTTGGAGTGCCCAAATCGGGCACCTGAATCCTGTTCATCATGACGATGCCCGGGCTCGAACTCTTCTGCCGCCAGCGCGAGCGATCGCAACTGTTCGACGGTGCCCCCGGCATTCAGCCAGTCGCTAACGTCGCCTTTCGCCGGCAGCCCCGGCAATTCCAGGACGCGCACAGTGGCCGCGACTCCGCGGAGCGATTGCGCGGCTTCCTGCGCGTGCCTGCGGCCAGGTTCGTCGCTGTCTGGCAGGATGACGACATGGCGCCCGCGCAGATGTTCGTTGTACTCGGCTCGCCACTTCCCCGCCCCGCCCACGTTGCACGTCGCCACAGCGCCGAGACTTTGTAGTCGATCGGCGTCTTTCTCACCTTCGACGACGAAGATTAGCTCGCCGGGATCGGCGGCGAGTTTCGGAAGCTGGTACAATACGCGCCGAACGCCGTTGAGTTTCCAGGACCAGCCGCCGTTGCCGTCGGGGGAGCGTTGTCGAAAGTCTTTGGGGTCGTACCGCACCACCTGAAAAAGCAGATTGCCGGCTTCGTCGCGGTAGTCGTAAGTCGCGACGATGCGCTTTTGAACCTTGCCGCCGTTGCTTGGGAACAAGTCGCGCATCCGAAGACCCGCGGCGTCGACCACCGCCTGCGTCGAACAGCTCGCCTGGCAATGCAACAGCGCGCGGCCATCGTCGCCGACGCCGATGGAGAGCGAGGCCGTGCGGTCGTCATGCGCCGGGCAACGCGCTTCCCACTGACGCTGCCCGGTCGATCGGACGCCCTCGAATCGGGCCAAAATTTTCTCGATCATCGATCCGCCTCCGTGCTCTCTGCTCGCATCACCAGCGCGCGAATCTCGCGGTAGCGCCGGCGCGCGGCGATGTACAACAATCGCGATACGTAGCGGCCCGCGCGCTCGTGGCCGCCGGCCATGAGTATGGGGATGCCGAGCGCGACCCATCCCAGCAGCGATCCGACCGCTGCGGCGGGCGTGACGCGGCTTGGCCAGTCTCCGCGCTCCAGGTCCGCCCATTCCCCTTCGACAACGATGGCGCGCGTGTCGTAGCCTAGAAGTCGCTGACACTCGCGGTCGAACCGCTCGCGCTCACGACCGACGCACGCCAGCAGATCGGCCAGAGACTTGCGTTCGACGGCGACCAGGTGCTCAATTCCCGCCACGCTGTAGTCGCCCGTGGCGAGCGTCCCTGGCAGCACGCGCAGGGGCGCGAGGTCGAGCGGGTCTTGCTCGCGCGTGTCAACGATCGCGCAAATGTTTTCCGGGCGAACGTCCGCGGGAATTTTCATGCCGGCTGATCCCCGCTCGCCTCGCTCCGCAACTCCTCTGCCAGCTGCCGAACGACCTGGCGGACCAGCCACGACCGACGCCCGCGGACCGCATCGATCGCGAGCTGCCGTCTGCGTCGAAAGTTCGGCTCGATCCCACCGAGAAAGATGCAAAGCCATTCGGCAGCTGGTCTCACTCGGTCTGCTCCGGCAGCGCGTCGCTGCTCGAAATCGCGTAATTCCTCGGCCAGTCGCGCGCGAAGCTCGGGGGTCTCGCCGCGGTCGACGATCAATGCCAGGTCGGCTTCAATTCCGGGGGCGAACATCAAAGGCCTCCTGCTCGCGGACGAACCGCCGAAGCGCCTCAATGCTGTAGCGCACCGAGGAGCCAAATCGGACGCAGGGAATTGGCCCGCGCGGCTGCGTACGGCTCCAAAGCGACTTGCGACAGATAGAAAGCGATCGAGCGGCTTCGTCAGCCGTGAGAAGCAATTTTGGCTCAGCAGCGCTCATTGCGTGGCCTCCGCTTCCCGAAGCCAGCCACGAGCGCGAAGCGCGTCGACAATTGCTGGGATTTGGTCAGATGGAATGGCGCGCTTGCCTCCGAACTTCTGCGGCTCGGGGAGCGTGCCGTCTTCAAAGAGGCGCCGAACGCGCCATTCGTCGGTACCGACGAATTCGGCGACCTGACCTGTTGTGAAGATTGCCATGATTCGGCCCGGTCGAGTTTGGTAAACAACCCACGGCCGAATACTAGGTGTGAAGAGGTCAGGGCTTCGAGGTGTGAAACAGCCTTCGCAATGGGTGAAAAAGTATGATTTCGTGTGAAATCATGCCGTGACCTTTGTGCGCGACCTCTTTTTAGGTTTCGCGTAAATCGCGTGCTTCACTGACGCGAGGGATAGTCGCGGCCAGAAACCCGGATACGTCCTGCGCCAAAGTTGGAGCACCTCGTTCGGGCTGTGCAGCCTCGCATGCTGCTCTTTTAGCCAGTCATTTCGCTCCTGCACTGTTGGCTTGGTTAGCCAAGTTTGCGGCTGCGCGGCCGAAATGGCGGCGTGCGATATTGGCTTGCACTGCACCGATTTCTTGGGAGCGCACGACGAACGGAAGACAAGCCACTCCATCGCTTCTGACACGCCGACAAAAATGGCCTCGCCGGCTGCGTGAACCGCTTCAAGGCTTTCTCGCAACGCTTTCCTTTTGCCATCGATTGCCGCCAGGAAAATACGGGCGGCAACCGCGACCGCCCGGTTCCCATCGCTCATTTTCGACTCCGCCAGCGATTTCAGCCGCGAGAGTGGCGTGCTCGTCAGACCGCCGGTGTCGGGTACGTCGCGAAGCTTCGCCGCGAGTACTTCCGTTGCGCGACACGACATTACGAACGAGATAATCCAGGCCGCTGACTCCTTCGGAGTACTGCGGAGCCGCAGGTCGCGCCGTTTCAGATCCCAGGCCGAAAATTCGGCGCGCCAGCGAAAGTACGGTTCGCGAGCTTTTTTTGCTGCCTCGCGGGCGGCGCGCTCCGCTTCGATCAAAGACCGTATGCTGGCGGCGTCCATGACTCATCCTTTCAAAAGCCGGGCCAGCCGCCGCGGCACTGGCGGGATGAGGCGCCGTGCCGGCGGGGCTGTGCGCGACGGTAGCGAGCCGTCAAACCCAGCACGCACGTTATGCCAAATTCGCCCGCGCGAGTTCAAGCACTCTTTGCCGGCAATCGGCGGCCAGCCGCGGCCAAAGCCCGATCAACTCGGCTAGTTGCAAATCTGCACCGGAATCTGCACCGCTTTTTGGAAACGGGGCATTTTCCTCGGGAATTTCGAGGTAGTTCGACTCCCCGTGGGGGTATCCTTCAAACGCGTCTTGTACGCATAATCTTGCAAGTGCAAGCAACGCCTCATCTTCCGACGATGAGGCTTTTTGCGTTTGCGATTCAATTTGGTCACTTACGGCCGCTTGCTGCGTCGGATTTCGCGTCGTCTGTTCCGCGCCACCGAGTGCACGCCTGAAGTGCTCTTCGGTCGTCTTCAGATAATGCCGCTCCGCGATGTCTGGCGAGTTTCCGATCCAGTCCGTCACCACATGCAGCGGAAACTGGTCGGCCAGTTCCGTCTGCCGGCTGGCCCGCAGGTTGTGGAATAAGCGCTCCCACGGCTTCACCCGCGCGCGTCGGATTATGCGCTCAAATTGAGTCCGCAGGTTTTGGGTATCGTCGCGATAGCCTTGGATCAGGTACACGGCCTTCTTGGCAGCCAAAGCGTGGGCATCTTCGAGGTAAGGCCGCAGCTCCGGGAAGATCGGCACAACCCGGTAGGGCTTGTGCTGGTGTTCGGTCTTCGGTGACGGCACCGTCACCGGCAGCGCGCAAGACCATATAATCGGCACGATCGCCACGACCGGCGGGGCGGGCGTGCGCTGTCGCGTCAGCGCCGGTGCAAAATGGTCTCACGAACTTCCCGAAATCACGGAGGACGCGCCATGGCGCGAGCGAAGAAACCGGCCGCCAAGCAGCCGTCGCAGGTGTACCGCTTCAAGATCACGCTACTCGACGTGAAGCCGCCCATCTGGCGACGCATCGAAGTGGCCGACGGCACACTCGATGAGTTGCACGAGCACATTCAGACCGCGATGGGCTGGACCAACTCGCACTTGCACCAGTTCGACATCGGCGGCCGTCGCTACGGTGACCCTGAGCTACTCGACGATGGCTGGGGAGACCGGGACTTCGTCGATTCCACGAAGCTCCGCTTGAACAAGCTCTTGGATAAGAAGCGAAAATCGTTCCGCTTCCACTACGAGTATGACTTCGGTGACGGCTGGCGCCACGAGATCATCTACGAAGGCGTGCAGCCCGCAGAGCCCGGCGCGAAGTACCCGCGCTGCACCGAAGGTGCGCGTGCCTGCCCGCCCGAAGATTGCGGCGGCCCTTGGGGCTACATGGACTTCTTGGAAGCCATCCGCGATCCGAAGCATGAAAGCCACGACGATCTACTGGAATGGATCGGCGGCGAGTTCGACTCCGAAGCGTTTGATCTCAAAGAAGCCAACAAAGAAATGCGCCGCGGTCTGCCCAATTGGCGCGATTACCGCTAACCGGGCCGCGTCTCCATCCACCGCGACAGCGGTTTCGTTCAATCCCCTTTATTTGGCGCGAACGCAGGACGCTGCGAATCAGTCGCAGTTACATTTCAATCGTGGGTCCTACATGCAACAGGTGCTGGTGTCCAATCCGACATCCAGGTTACGCGCGAACTTCATGAGTGAGCAAACTCGGTGCATTTACCGGAGCACCGCCAGGACTCGTTTAGATACCACTGGGATCAATGCGCTGCAAATGCTGAGACATCGAGATCCTTCAGCAAGTCTCGATGACCGCCGAGACGATGAATCTGCAAACCGTATCCTTCATCGCATTGAACACCGAAGACCAGTGAAGTGCCGTCCGGGCTTAGGGCCATCGAGAATATTCGCTCACGCCCGGATCCAAATCGCAATAGTTCGGCACGAGTTGCGGTATGCCAGATCCGCACGGTCCCGTCATCACTAAGGCTGAGAATCGAACCGCCGCCGGGAGAAAAACAAAGATCACGGAGTCCCCTCTCGTGTCCGACACACTTCCCCAGAACGTTAGGATTCTGTAGGTCCCAGAAGTAGACCACCCCTTCGTGACCACCGGCGGCAAGATGACGTCCGTCCTGCGAAGCAGCCGTTACTCCGATTCTTTCAGAAGCCCCTGATAATCTCATTACTGGTACATCGGAATCTGCCATTCGCAGAAGCAAATCGTGCGACGGCTCAACTTCCAGCAACAAATCGCCACGCACGGTCCGGAATTCTCCCATCCAGTTGCCCGACAAGCGTGCGCGGTTGTCCTCGCGACCCAATTCGAGAACTTCCGTGTAAGGTCGACATACCACGAGCGACTCGTCGTTTCGAGCGTAAGAGACCTCCATCGCGCCCCCTGCCGGCGGAAGCGAATGTGTCACTTTGCATTCACCTGTTGTGGCACTGTATCTATGAACTGCTGCACCGTCTGCCAGAGCAAGCTCGTCTCCCAATCGGGGAAATGCACACACACGTCGCCCGCAAAGGATCGTCTCGTCGCACGGCATCACCGAAAATGCCCTCGACCACAGGGATGATCCACCACGCATGCTGAATAACCCCAGCCGCGCTTTGCCTTCCGGCGACGCGCAGATAAGAGCGAACAATTGCCCATTCGGCGAGAACGTCATTGCGATGGGCGGTATCGCCAAAGAAACCTCGAACTCCCGGTACATCGATGCGACACGCCACAGCTTTATCTCGCTGTCCAGGCTGACGTTTCGGCAGGCACTGGAGCTTGGCGGGCATGTCAAGAAAGGAGAGCACGGCAGCCAGGTCGTCTACGCATCCACCTTCAAGAAGAAGGAGACTGACGCCGCCGGCGAGGAGATCGAGCAGGACATTCCGTTCCTCAAAACCTACACCGTGTTTTGTGCTGACCAGTGCGATGGATTGCCGAACCGTCGGGCTTGTTGTTGATGGGATCAGCGACCCTGCTTTTACTCTGGCGCCGTCGCAGATAGGAATAGAATGCGACGGGTCAGCAGTGTCCGGCGAATTCCTCTATGGGCTTCGGTCGTCAAAACGGTCTGATGTTCCACACCTGGACGTAGCCGATCGTGATCGAGCCTGCCTGGCCGCTGGGGGGACCGATGAAGTCGGTGGCCGAATCGGTGGTGCTCCAGGTGTCGCCGGCGGCGAGGTTGATCGTGAAAAACAGGTTGCCCCTCACGACCTGCCGGCTGGTCATCACCGACTTGCGATCGAGGTACCAGTTCGTGCCGGTCGTCAGAAATTCGACGCCGTAGGTATGAAAGGCCGCGGAGAGATTCGCCGAGCGCGACGCGCTGACGAAGTTGCCTGCCACTTCACCGCCGGTGGCCGTCAGCATGGCCGGATAGCTTTGCGTGGGCCGCTTGGTGGCCAATTGAACGAAGTCGATTTCGGGAAAACCGGTCATCGGATCGCCGAAGAATTCGCCGGTCAACCAGAAGCCGGGTACCGGCGTGCTCTTGATCGACACCTCGGCGTAGAACGGCGGCGTGAAATCCTCCAGCCCGAGCGTCGACAGACAGCCCGAGGTGTAGGTGCAAGCGAAGTTCGGGCCGGTGTAGCCTGTCGGATAGGCGCCGGCTGGGAGCGGCGGCCGATTCGCGGCGGCGATCGGCGTGGCCGTGATCGTGAGCCCGGTGGCGCCGAAGCTGAAGGGACTGGGATTGCCGTAACCTCCGGTGGCTCCGACGTACACTTGCTGCTCGCCCCAGGTGGCGTTGCTTAACAGCCCGTCGCCGAAGGGCGAGTTGGTTGTCCAGTTGGCGTCGAGCGTTTTCTGATTGATGAAGGTCTCGTTGAAGATCAAGCGCGGCTGCGGTGGCGGCGGGGTGCGTCCTCTTCCGAAAGCGGTTCCGGAAACGAGCGTAGACAGGCCGCCCAAGAGGGCGGCGCGGCGCGAGACTCGCATGGCAATATCCTCCGTTCAAATGCCGAAAAACGATTGGCAAAGACCGCCTGCCCGCGGAATCACTTTGCGCATCAGCGGAGGATGTTCGTCTCGGAAGCAATGCGATCAGAGTGCCTGGTTGCCTCTTAACCGCGCAGCGCGTTGGCGCATTCCTCCGTGGCACCGCTCGGTAGCCGGGACAAAGGCGTTCACTACCGTTAACTGTCAATCAGCAATGCGACGTCGCCGTAAAATCACTGCCAGAAAAATCGCGCGCAGTTGAATGTTTGATTGCGAGATCAATTCTTCGGTGGCAAGTAACGAGGCGACGTTCAGGGTGAAATGGAAAATGGCATCCCCATGAATGCTCGGTCGGCGAATAGAAGCGTTGGATGAAGCAAGAGAGGTAGGGTGCAGTGGATGCGGGGGTTCGCGCGGAATTGCGCTCCTGTTACGTCGAGCATGATCTGCCGGAAGCCCGCCTTTGAAATTGCGACCGTCAAGAGATTCTTCCCGACTGCACGCGACTAAAAAAAAGAGCCCATGGCCGCTTGCGCGCCTTAGCGTGCAAACGAACATGGGCTCTTTGGATACTCGCTGTCTTGATCGAGCTCTACGGATACCCCGGTCAACTCGTGGTGACCGTGCTCAGCGATGGCCTCGCCGGCTGTAGTCGCAACCTAGCAAAGGGGCTGGCTCAATTTCCAGGGCAAATCGGCGAAAAGATAAGGTCGGCCGATGCGAAGACGGCGCAAACACGTGCGGCTGAGCAGGCGAAGCCGACGCCTTTTTTTATTCCAGCTCGTGAACGTCCGACAGGACGCCGCGCGGGATGCACACCGTAAGCACGGTCAAGTTGCCGATGGCCTTGTGCTTGACGCCGCGGGGCACGTATACGACCACGCCCCTTGTGTACCTCGATCGTTTCATCGTCGAGGATCATCGTGCCTTGGCCGTCGATGATGTAATAGAACTCGTCGGTGCGGGCGTGGTAATGCAATTTCGCGTCGTGGATTTCGACGTGATGGACTTCGGCCGCGGCGCCGTCCTTCTCTTCGACCAGGCAGCGAATCTGCCCACACGTTTCGGCCCATGGCGTGACTTCCGCCGGATCACGACGCAGGTAAGCGGCACGCGTGCTCATGTCGGTGTTCCTGATAGGGAGCATTCGAGGGCCCGGTCAACCAAAGGCGCAAACACCCACTTTATATCGCAGCAAGGAAGTCACCGCGAGACTTTTTTGCGACCGTGGGCAGTGCGGCCTGCTGCTTGCCGATAATCGAGGGTCGGTTTGCACCTAGAGGCCTCTTGCCGCCGCAGGATACGACACCGCTACCAAAATCGCCCGCGCAAGCGACCGGCCAAGACGCCTGGTGAAGCTGGCCTGGGCGTTCTCGTTGGCCAAGTTGCCGTTGGTTCCGGCAGTCATCTTCTGAGCGTGATATGGTTGAGTGTGATTCTCCTGGTCACACGGGCCGGTGCTCCGTAAACGATCGGGAAGAATCTCTCCATTCATTCGCCCGGCCAAGATCGTCCTCATCATGAGTCCACCGCTCTATCCCTCGCTGTACCAGATGAATACGCGCGTCTGGCTGACGGCGCTGTCGCGGGCCCTTGGTCGTCGCGCCACGCTCGATGATATACCGGGCGACGAACTTGATCGCCTGGCCGCAAGGGGCTTCGACTGGATTTGGTTTCTCAGCGTTTGGCAGACGGGCCAGGTCGGGCGCGATATCTCGCGCAGCAACCTTCCGTGGCGGCGTGAATTCGAAGAAGCTTTGCCCGATCTTGTCGAGGAGGACATCGCCGGTTCCGGTTTCGCCATCTCTGGTTACACGGTGCACCGTGATCTGGGCGGGGACCAGGCCTTGGCACGCTTGCGCGAACGACTCGAACAGCGCGGGCTGAAGCTGGTTCTGGATTTCGTGCCGAATCATACGGCGCTCGATCATCCTTGGGTCGAGATGCATCCCGCGTATTACATTGCGGGTACGGAAGTCGATGTTGCCCGAGCGCCGCAGAACTACGCCCGGGTGAAGTGCGCCAGCGGCGATCGAATCCTGGCGCTCGGCCGCGACCCGTATTTCCCGGGCTGGCCCGACGTCGTGCAGCTCAACTACGGCAATTCCGAGACGCAGCAGGCGATGATCGACGAATTACAGAAGATCGCCGGGCAATGCGACGGTGTGCGTTGCGACATGGCCATGCTGGTGCTGCCGGAAATCTTCGAGCGCACGTGGGGAATCAAGGCACATCCCTTCTGGCCCAGGGCGATAACTCAGGTTCGTGAAAAAGTTCCCGGCTTTTGTTTCATGGCGGAGTGTTATTGGGACCTGGAGTGGACGCTGCAGCAACAGGGATTCGACTATACCTACGACAAGAGGCTGTACGACCGCTTGCGCGAGAAGCAGGCCCGGCCCGTGCGCGAGCACCTGCGAGCGGGGCTCGATTATCAAGACAAGTTGATGCGCTTCTTGGAAAATCACGACGAACCGCGCGCCGCCGCCGTTTTTTCGCCGCCCACCCATGAAGCGGCAGCGGTCATCACCTATCTGACGCCTGGCCTGCGTTTTTTCCATCAGGGGCAGTTCGAGGGGCGCAAGAAGCACATCTCGCCACACCTCTGCCGAGCGCCCGAAGAGCCGATCGACGAGCGGTTGCAGGGCTTCTACGCGCGGCTGCTCGCCGTTCTTCAGCAGCCAGTGGTTCGCGAGGGGCGGTGGCAGTTGCTGGAATGCGGCCCTGCATGGGAGGGGGACTGGACCAACGACTGCTTTGTCGCTTTCAGCTGGGAAAGCGACGGCGGCGAGCGGCTGATCGTGGGTGTCAATTTTGCCGCGAACCAGAGCCAGTGCTACGTACGTCTTCCGTTTACCGATATGGCCGGCACGCAATGGCGCCTCGAAGATCAATTGAGCGATGCGGTCTACGAGCGCCACGGCCATGACTTGCAGCAGCGCGGACTCTATTTGGACGCAGGCCCTTGGCAAAGCGCGATCTTCTCGCTCACACCGTCAGACGTCCGCCGGTGACCGTGATGCGGAATGATGCGCTTTCAGAATTCGTCAAGACTCGGTGATGACCACCCGTTTCCGGTCAGCGCGACGATCAGCTAAACTGGAACGCAATCCACGCGCCCGTAGCTCAACTGGATAGAGCAGCGGACTTCTAATCCGCAGGTTGCTGGTTCGATTCCAGCCGGGCGTGCTTTCTTAAACCATTCAAACGATAGTGGTTGCGAGGCTTTCCGTTGCTTTCGGATTCCGCGAATTTTCCGGGGTCTCACGGTAAACGTCACGGTTGATTGCTGACGACTGCTTTGGAACAGCCAGCGTTGGAGCGACGCTCTTGCGAGCGGATTGATTCAAGCACCGGTTGTCTTTCCATCTGGACAAGGCGTGCATCTCCTTGCTTGGGGCGTAACGTGGAGAGTGAATGAAACCAAACGATGCGGAACAACGCAACGGTGTGTTGGTTTGCCCGAAGTGCAAGCTCCCGGTTACTGAACCCTATAAAGCCGGAAACTTTTGGGTTCGTCGACATAAGCACCGTCCGCTTGACGGAAGGCGATGCGACTACGGTCTTGGGGAGGGTGAACCGATTAAAAGGCCATGATCCCTGCAAGCCGGACTCATTTTGGGTCCCGCCAGCCAGACTCAAACAGCTGAATCACGTGCCTTGTTGTACGCTTCGCGTAGCAGCATTGTTGTCCGCTCCGCATTACGGCCAACGTAGCACTTGAGCGTAGTATCAATACTTTCGTGCCGCATCTCCACCGCGATGTGCCATCGCCATAGTGTTGGCACAGACCACTCGGATCGGTGTGAAGAGGACCCGCAGTGCGGATGTCCCGTTATGCGAGTTCGACAGTAGCAGGAACTTTTCAGTCACATCGTCCGTGCTGTTCACCCTGAGATACCCGGGCAGTTTTGCGTGCATCCAGATTCGCTCACCCGCACCCAATGCCCCTGCTGTGTGATATCGAAGTCCGCCGTCAGTCTCGAAGGGCAGGTTCCGCAACCGCGGCACTTGCAACGTGACTTCGCCCGCCTTGGTGTGCAACTTACGGCCGTAGTGGCCGGCCGTGGCCCTATCTTCGCGCACGGTGTTGTGCCAATCGAGCATGCCGCGTCAGGCATGCCGGCGCTAAATTCCGGCGCAGGCATCAGGCATCGTGCTTCTCGGCCGCTGGCGTCCATACCTCAGGCTGCTCGAAAAACACTTCTCCACACCCTACTGGCAAGGTCTGCTCGGCCGCTCCGTGACTGACAATGACATCGAGGTCCACAGAGTAGAGTCCCTGGCGTTTGGCATTAAATCGAACGTCGATAGTGTCTGCCATATCCGAACTCAACAGCAACGGTGCGAATTGCATGGCGCTTGCAGGTCGGTCCCCAGCATCAAAGTACCGCTCTGCGAAAAACACATCGCCGGCACCGGCCGCTGGGTCATCGAACTGCACGAGGTAAAGGCTCGTCTCACAAGGTAGCGCGTAATATAGGTGCTGATAGTCCGTCAAATCTCTTCGCCAATTCACCTTGCACTGGATTCGATTCAGCAAGACGTTTTCGAGCTTTGGATTCTTGTGGATCAGAAACCGAATCACGAATGCTGGATTCGTGTAGAAGGCCACTTCTCCGTCAGCAGGATCGAAGATCGTAGCGTAAGGAATCTGCTCGTCATCCTTCACGACGCACGTTTGCAGGCCGAACCGTACCGGCGTCGAAATGGTGGCAAACACGTCGTCAAGTTCAGATGCTGGCCGAGAGAACTGCTGAAGCGTAAAGGCTTCTGACGCATCCTTCCATTGGCGCAGCAGTTCGACGGAAAAATCCGCCTTGGCGTTATCGACTCTGTCAGCACAGGATGTGCAAAGCCAAATGCCATTTGAGGCGTGGCGTCTCTGTTCTGATGTAAGGCTCGCGTCGTACCTGGGACCGCCTGGAGAGGCAGCAGTGATGTGCGCCGCCTTGCCTTGATTGTAAGCCTCGCCCGGATCAACCTGGGGTGCCGTCGTCCAAGTTTGACACTGAGGATTCGAGCAACGGTAACCAACTCGGCTCGCGATGACTCTTTTAGTCCTAGGACTGAAACCGTCCCTCATGGTATGTTCCCGTGCGTCAAAGATCGCGATGAGTAGACCACGTCTGTCTGCGCACCATAGAATACTTGCCGTTCTTTAAGCCTCCAAGCGATGGCGAGAATAGATATGGATTTCGACAAATTACCAACGGACAATCTCTACAAGGTGCTTGCCATCGGCGGCTTGGCATTGACTGTCACAGCGTTCTTTTGGCCGTTTCAAATCGGCTATCAAATCCAAGATGAGATTGCACCGATTCTGCGCCAGCAGGCTTCTCGGGTGGTGACTGTTGAAGTGCTGATTGCGGACGGCCGCGTGAAGGCGGGAGACAAAAGTCAGTGGAGAGCATTGCCCACGTCGTCATTTAACACTTCTGACGGGTCTATTCGCGATGATATTCGCAAGTCATTATCGACTAACTATCAGACCTTTACGGCAGCCATACTCGATTCTACTGATAGCAAGAACAGCGAGGCAGTAAAGAAAAAGCTGCGAGAAAAGGGCGTGGATTTGTCCACGGTTCCGGAGAAAACCATCCGCGAATCCGTGGATGAGGTTCTGCCAGAAGACATCGCGAAGATGCGCCAGGCGCGAGACGATATGTTCCAGATACTCAATGATCTTGAGATCGTGTGGCGAAAGATGGACTACGCGGCGACTTGTCAGCGATATGGCCGAGTCGGGATTGTTGTGGGGGCGATTCTGACGGTAGTCGGCTTTGCATTGTGGTACTTCAAACTTCAGCGATACCACGACGCTGCTGCAAAGCGGGAAGCCGCCAAGGCTATTTGAAAGGGCAATCAACGGTCTGCTCCTCGACGGTCCCCGAGGTAGAATGGTGTCCCCATGTCCCCAGGCACACCCGCTGGCGGTTTCTTTACTCGTTGCGACGCCCCAGGCAATTTTGCACCTGAACGGAACAACGTATGTCCACACTTCCCGACGCACAGCAAAACTCTACCCCTGATGATTCGGTCAGTAAAAGTTCCCTGTCACGTATACTGCTGAAGATCGCCGTGGTTACGACGCTAGTCCTCGGTGTGGGAGCGGCGCTGCTAGTGCCCGCCATTCGGTCGGCCCGCGAGGCCGCTCGGAGAGCTTCGTGCCAGTGCCACCTATTGAGTCCTAGTCAGACAATGGGCTGTTATATTGGAGGGCATGAGACCTCCCGGAAGTCCTGCTGCATTGGAGAAGCGCCGACGTAAGGCGGTGGAGTTATTGCAGCAGAATTTGACACTCGAAGCAGTCGCCGCGG
>DASZWQ010000095.1 GCA_035546535.1 Pirellulales bacterium
TTCGCCCTGGATCGAATAGGCGTGATCGCCGATGGCCACGCTGCCGCGCGCGAGTCGGCCAAGCTGGCCCATTGCGAATTTGATCGCGCCAATCCAGTCCATGCGCGGCTCTCCCGCCGCCACGCGAACCCGGTCGTCCACGGGCAGACCCGCGAAGACAATACGCGCGGTTGCGACCACCTCTTCGTGGTCGGCGGCCGAGGGCACGTAGCCAGAGAGCACAACGCCGCTGTCGCTCTTCTCAGCGGCCCAGCCGTACGGAGACGCCACCGCGGGCGCGATTGCAGCGGAAACGATCTTCATCCCCTGCGGCAAACCGGCGGAAAGGTTCTCCAGCAGCGCGTCGTAGTCGTCGACACTCTTCGCTGTACCCGCGACGTCCAGGTTCAATCCATCGAGTGTCACGCCACCGTCGTGCATGCGATCCAGTTGCGCGATTGCAAAGCTCGCAGCTTCCGCGAATCCCGGCGGCTCGCCGGAAGCAATGACGACCGAATCCACCACCGGCACGTTGGGAAGGGTAGCCTTGGTCGTGGACACAAGCGTCTTGTGCACGATGTCGTTTGGAACGAATCCCACGAGCGAAATCGATTTACCGTCGAAGTTCGCCGAAAACACGAACGGATCCGCACGGGCCGGAAGCACATCGATCGGCCCGAGAATGACCGCCGCCGGCAGTTGCTGCGTGAAAGCATCGCGAGCATCGACGTAGGCCTGAGCGTTGGCGGCTGTTCCGTTGACCGCCAAAGTCGAGTCGGTGAGCGTGACCACGCCCTCGCCCAGCGACGCCAGTCGCGCCAGGGAAAATGCCGTCGCCGAGTTGAAGGTCGCCGGCGCGCCGCGCGCCAGCTCCATGCCGTCGCGAATCTCTGCCTCCGGAAGGGCCCGGCGTGCCGCGGCCAGAACAGCCGCACGCGATCCCTCGGAAGGCACCGAGCCCGTAAGCGTCACAGACCGCCCATCGCGCTTGGCGGACCATACGTAAGGTGAGACGATCGGGAGAAGATCGCTGGCGTTCGTTACACCACGCACACCCCGAACCTTGCCGGCTGCAACGACGGCCTGATCCTGAGCGTCAACCGACGGCGCCATTCCTCGGATGGTTACGTCGCGGGCGGATACATCGACCGTAGCCCAGCCGAGGCCATCGGCCGCTAGTTCTGCCGCGACTCGGCCGCCAATGTCGTGCTCAACCGCACCATGCCGTGTAAGCAAGGCCGCCGCCGCCACGACAAAAGTGACGATCAGCCCGGGACGTATCCAGCGCTGCCAATTCATGCCGCCTGTCTACCCGAAACCAGCTCCATTCGGGAGTTCAACATGGCGATCACGGTCGGAATGCGGCGTCTACCGGGAGTTGCTGCCGGAACCAATGGTCAGCCCAGGAAACGAAAGAGCCCGGCGGTTTCCCGCCGGGCCCAATCTGTTCTGCGAAGGTAATCGCTAAGCGACTACCAGGAGCGCTTCAGGACAACCTGGCCCTTCCACACGCCGGTCGCCGTGCCGGCAACCGTGTAGTCGCCGCGCAGCTTGGCGCTGAAGCCCGAGTACGGGGTCCAGACCAAATCCGCCGCCGCGATCCACGACGTCGTGCCGCCGCCCGAGGGCTGCAGGTACGAGTAGTCGACGTCGAAGGTCAGCTTGGAGCTGAACATGTGCTGGAACGACGCGATCGCGCTCCAACCATTGTTCGACAGATCGTTGCCACCGCCGACGAACTTGCCGCCGCCGTATGCACCGATCAAGCGCAGCTTGTCGTTGGCACCGATCCCGATGTCCAACTTGCCAGCGACGCCCCAGGTCGTGCCACCGTTGAGCTGCACGAAGCCGCCCGACAGGAAGCCAGCAACGCTGCCCGACGAGGCAGTGATGTTGCCGGTGATGAGCGGCATGCTGAAGCTGGCCGGGAGCGAAGAGTGCCACGTCTCGCGCGGGTCTTCGATACCGAGCGCGAGGCCGAAGCCTGCGGCGGTCCAAGCGAGCTGCAGCTTGTTCGCGTCAGCCAGATCCGAGTTGTAGACGTCGTAGTCCACGAAGCCCGAGCCCGGGTTGAACGGCGAGCCAAAGTGGCCGGCCTGCAGAGCGCCGATCTTCAACCAGGCACCGTCGAGGCTGATGGAGTTACCACCCTTGCCATCGTACGAGCCGGCCAGAGCGACGTGGCCCTCGAGCGTGCCGATGTCGATCACCGACTTGGCATCAAACGAGAGACCGATCTTGGTGACGAAATCCCACGACGACGAGTGAGTCGACGGGTCCGTCATGCTGTTCGAGTGGAGGTTCACGTCGAATTCGACGTTGCCACCAATCTTGAGGCACGTGTCAGTTCCCGGAATGTACCAGTAGCCGCCAGCGAAAGCGTCGCAAACCTTTACGCTCTCGACCGGTTCGGCAACCGAAAGGTCCGCAGCCTGAGCACCGCCAACGACCGCAAAAGCGGCGGCGGAGCCAAGGAATAAGGTCTTAAGTGTCATGTCCTGACCTCCAACCATGTTTAAGGGGCAGGTTCGTTCTTGCCGAAGCTCCCGTCGGCCTTCCGGCGTCCGGTCAATTCCGAGCTTGTGCTAAGTCTGTCCCAGTTCCCCGCGAGATAGTTCCGCCGATCGATTCTCGACCCACCCCTGGGTCATCGCCCGAAAGAACACGATCCGCAGGGCACCCCGCGTTTCGCCGGATCAAACTGATCCAAGCCCGAGCCACGTGCAATCCAGAAAGCAGGGACAAGGGTGCTCTGACCCCTGTTTTCAAACCCATGTTGCAGAATTGGCACGAAACCCCCTCGGGAATTTAACGCACGCTTCAGAAACGCCGCCCCGCGGACGATCTTATCCGGCGAGAGCCGCACGACTCGGGTGTTGATATTTTTGCCACAGGCGAACCCAGCAGGGCCGAGCGATTCCCCTTGATGCGGCAGGTTTTGGTGCGTATTTCCGAGCCCACGGAGACGTGGCCGAGAGGCTGAAGGCGGCGGTTTGCTAAACCGTTATACGGTTGAAAAGCTGTATCGAGGGTTCGAATCCCTCCGTCTCCGCCACTCCCAGTGACCATCGACACCAGACGATCCCCGCCTATGCGAGGCGATAGTGGCGAATCGCATTGTCCCTGAACAGCTTGCGCTGTTCCGAGTCACTGGCCCCGGCGATAACCCGATCAACTATCGACACCCATCCGGGATAATTGCCGGCCAACTCAAGCACCGGCCAATCCCCACCAAACATCACGCGGTCAAACCCGAACGACTCGATGGCGCGGGCGATGTACGGCGCCACTTCATCGTAGGTCCACGATTTGAAATCGGCCTCAGTGACAACCCCCGAGATCTTGCACAACACGTTGGGGAGCTGGGCCAGTTCGCCGATCTCCGCCCTCCACGGTTCGACAAGACCATCCTTGATGCCCGGCTTGCCGATGTGGTTGAGCACAAACCGGACGTGGGGAAACTGCGCCGCCAGCCGAATAATGTCCGCCATTTGCGGATGCTTGACGCAGATTTCGCAGCCGAGCCCGTACTCGCCAACGATTCTTACGCCGTCCAGATAGCCCGGCTGCAGACACCAGCCGGGCTCGTCCAGATGCCCCTGAATCAGCCTCCGAACCCCGCGCGCGAGAGGACGACGGGCGAAGGCAGCGACATCTGAGGCAATGTCCTTCCCCCGCTCCAGCGCAATGTTCGCCACGATCCCCTGGATTCGCGGCTCCGCTTTGGCCGCCCCCTCCACCCAATCCAGTTCAGCCAGGGATTTGTCGTCTGGCGCAGCCACCTCGATGAACACGATCTTGTCCACGAGAACCGGCGCGGTCGCCGTATTGAACACGGCAACGTCGTGCACCGCATCGAGCGTCGGCTCGCCCTGCATCCACGGATAGCTGATCGCCCTCGGGTCGTAGAGATGGACGTGCGAGTCGACGATCGGAAAGTCGGGCATGCGTTTCCTCCGGCACCAAGCGGCCACAGTGGGGATAGCGGGGGGATCGTGGGTCTCCCGGTTGCGCCTCCCGGCGCCACCGCCAACGATGCTGACCGCGTTCTTACGTTTTCCACCATTGTCGATTTTGCCCTTTTCCAGACACCCGTCGAACCATTTCTGACCAACAAGAGACTGGAAAATCCCTGCCGGGGCGGGGTGGCGTGCGGAGCCTCGAAAGATCAGATGAAAACAGGCGTAGCGTTGTGTTGCTTTGCGTTTGGGGTATGGGGGGCTTCACAACCAGCGTCGGCGGCCTCGCCGGCGTATTGCGCACTTTACGCGCGGGAATATGCAGCGGCGCGCGTTGGCACGCCCAGCATCGAGAATAGCGCCCTCGCCCGCATGCGGGTCGAAGACCAAGCCTACTACCGCTGCCTCAATCTGGACGACGAGCCGGAGTTCCCGACAACGTCGTCGTACTTCGGCACGGAGGATCTGGATCAGGCGATCGGCGGGCCGTTCGAGGTCATCGCCGAAGGCGATGCCGATCCGGGCGATGAGCCTGATACGTCGCCGCCGGTGGACACCAAGCCCATAACCGCCGTCAAACCCGCGACCCCCAAGCCATCGCAGCAGAC
>DASZWQ010000096.1 GCA_035546535.1 Pirellulales bacterium
CAAGGTGTGAAAGTATGTGATGTCCTTGCCGATAAAATGATGCACTTCGGTGGCGTCGCTGCGCCACCACGACTCGAACTTTTCACCATGCTTGTCGCACCACTCGCGGCTGGCCGCGATGTAGCCGATCGGCGCGTCGAACCACACGTACCAGTAATTGCCCGGCGAGTCGGGTATCTCGAAGCCGAAATACGGCGCCGGCCGCGACACATCCCAATCACGCAACGGTTCAGACAAAAAGGCCGCGGCCAGCCACTTCGCCACATCCGGATGGAGGTGATTGCCCGACTGCGTCCAATCGGTGAGGAACGGTCGCTTTTGTTCGGTATTGATGAACAAGTGATCGGCCGAGCGCAGCTCGGGCGTCGCCCCTGACAGCGTGCTCACAGGGTTGATGAGCTCAGTCGGCGAATATGTAGAGCCGCATTTATCGCAGCTATCGCCGTATTGATCGGGCGACTTGCACTTCGGACAGGTACCTTTGACGAACCGGTCGGCTAGAAACGTGCCGGCCTTCGGATCGTAAAGCTGCGAGACGGGGCGCTCGCTGACCAGGCCCGCCGCGCGGAGCGATTTCCAGAACGTCGCGCACAGTTCGCGGTTGGCCGGACTGTGCGTGCTGCCGTAGTGGTCGAAGGCGACCTCGAAGCCGGCAAAGTCGCGCTGGTGGGCTGCTTGCATGTCGGCGATTACGGCCTCTTCGCTGCGCCCTTCCTGCCGGGCCCGGATCATGATCGCCGTGCCATGCGTGTCGTCGGCACAGATATAGACGACGCGCGCCCCGCGCAACCGCTGGAACCGCACCCAGATATCGGTCTGGATGTACTCGACCAGATGGCCCAAGTGAATGTGGCCATTGGCGTAAGGCAAAGCACTGGTAACAAGGATGCGGCGCATGAATAGTAGTCAGTAGTCGGTGATCAGTAGTCAGAAAAAAAATAGGTACGGTCGTCCGCTGTTACAGCTCAAATGCAATCGCACACGTCTGTCACGCCGCGTAGCGTGCTTGCACTGCCTACTGGCTACTGACTACTGGCTACTGCTCGAGTGTGCGGCATTGTATACTAACGGGCGTCCCTCTCGCGAAGGGCGACCGTGCGGCGGTTTAGGCCGTATTTTTTTGGAACACTCCTGCGGTTTTTCGACTTCTGCTTACCGTCAACCGGCCCGTGGTACGGAAGCTGCACAGAGCCCGGCCGCGTTCGTGGCCGGGGGGCGACGTCGCGCGTAACAAGGAGATGCCGGACGGTTTTCTGCCGCAGGGTGCGCTGTTTTTCGCGCAATTCGGCCGAACCCGCAATCGGTTGACCTTGTAAGATTTTCCAAACGCGGGCAAGATGTCGCCGCTTTGTCACGTACGCAAGTGACCGCCGGAAGCGTTTACCCGACGTCGTACCAGGCACGTCAACCGCGCGCTTGGCTGCCAGTAAGGACACTGGTCACGACGAAACGTTCGAAGGCGGTGTGACGGCGACAAGGAGGTTGCCCTCGCTGGTGTGCAGCGATCCATCACGGGATCGCCCGCCTGTGGACCCATCTCCCGGTTGCTTTTGGCGCAGTTGGCTCGCTTTGCATCGCCGACCCCGCATGTCGACGCTGCGCGCGTGCCCCGAACCGCACGATCCAAGGAGGGATCTATGCATCTGCATGCCGTCGTGGCGTGTCTCGCAATGACGGGGGCTGGGCAGACCGAGTTATTGGATTTCACGGCCAGTTGGTGCGGACCTTGCCGGCAAATGGCGCCGGTCGTCGAGTCTTTGGCCGCACAAGGCAATCCGATTCGTAAAGTCGATTACGACAGCCAGCGCGACCTGGTGGCGCGCTACAACGTGACCGCCATTCCCTGTTTCGTGATGCTCGTCGACGGCCAGGAAGTGGACCGCGCCGTGGGCAACGTCGGCCAGGCGCGCTTGCAGCAGATGCTCAGCCTGGCCCAGCGCGGCTCGACCGCCGGCGCCATCCCTCGCTCACCGGCTCAAGCGCCGGCACGATTGACGAGCGCCGTGCAAGGGCGCCCGCGGACCTTCGCCGAGGACCCGGCCCCCGCACCCGCCGATTTTGCGGTGCGTGGACAATCGCCTGACAACGGCGCGCCAGCACCGTTTGCGCCGCCGGCGGCCATGCCTCCCCATGGACCGCTCCCGGGCGTGCATAGCCCTGATCCCCTGATCACCTCGCAACCCAGCGTGCCGCAGGGACCGCATCGCGACGCTTTGGCCGCGGCCGGCGCATCGCTGGCGATCAATACCAGGGCCGCGCAGCAATGCCTGGCCTCGAGCGTTCGTTTGCGGATCGCGGATGCCGACGGAAACTCTGTCGGCTCCGGCACGATCATCGACGCTCGTGAAGGCGAAGCGCTCGTGCTCACCTGCGGTCACGTCTTTCGCGAATCGAAAGGACAAGGCCGGGTCACGGTCGATATGTTCGGCCCAGGCGCGCCGAAGAACGTCGTCGGACAGGTCATCGGCTACGATCTGAAGCGCGACGTCGGGCTCGTCAGCTTCCGACCCGGCGTACCGGTCACGGTCGCGCGCTTGGCGCCCCCGGGATACTCGGTCAAAACTGGCGATCCGGTTCTCAGCATCGGCTGCGACAATGGTCGCGAGCCAAGCGTTCGCAACAGCCACGTCACAAGCACCGACAAGTTCCTGCCGCCCCCCAATATTCAAGTCGCGGGGCAGCCGGTCGAAGGACGCAGCGGCGGTGGCTTGTTCACGGCGGCCGGTCTGCTCGTGGGCGTGTGCAACGCGGCCGACCCGACCGACAACGAAGGGCTGTACGCGGGGCTCGGCTCGATTCATGGCGAGATCGCCCGCAAAGGCCTGACCGAGATGATGGCTGCACCCGTCGCCGCTCAGCCGAACCGTCCTGAGCCGACCGCTATGGCCCAGAGCATGCCGGTTACGAACATGAACAGCGCGGTGCCGCGCGTCGTGCCGACCAGCTCGGACGATCCGCGTGGCCCCATCGGTGGCCCAGCGATGGGCGCTCCTCTGACACCCGCCGAGCAATCGGTGCTGGAAAAGGTGCGCGGCACGTCGGGCGACGCCGAGGTGATCTGCATCATCAAGCCGCTCAAGGATCCGCACGCGATGAGCGAGATCGTGGTCGTCGATCGGGCCTCGCAGGACTTGTTGCGCCAGTTGGCCGCCGAGCGGCGTACCCAGACGGCAAAGCGCATCGCACCCCCGGGGACGCAGACGTCCGCGGCGCCGCAGCCGGTGCCGGCGCGGGCAGACCTGACCGGCGCGGCTCACAGCTGGCAGCCTAACACGGGCGTACAGCGATTCCGCTAACGGCCCCGTCAAAGAACCGCGCCGCAACCGCGGCGCGATCATGCAAATAAAGCGGGCCGTCCTCCACCGCACCCGGGCGGTGAAGAACGGCCCTTCTATTTGTTCATCGCTGCGTTTCCAAGCAGCGGCTTCGCAGTCGGCGGTCTCTCGACCGTTTCTCATTTTGCCGGCGGGCTTGCCCGCCTCTGCTGCTTTCGTCGCGCCGCATCAACCGCTCGCGCTAATCCGCATAAATCCGCGTGGTCTCTTCTTCCAGCACCGGATCGGGGGCGTCTTCGCTGCGGAAGTAGGCTTTGAAGCGAACCTGCCCCGCCTTTTTGCAGCGGACGTGGACGTCGTAGTTGGTGCTCTGGCCCGGTTCGAGCACGGCAACCGGCGGGAACACGAGCTGCTGCCCTTTGATCAGGGCCGTGGCCGGTCCGCTGGTTTCCAGGATTTCCATCTCGCGAGGCACCTCGGCCGCGAACTGCACGCGGCGAGCCGGCGTCGAACCCATGTTCGACAGCCGGACGCGATAGATCGTCTCGCCATCGATTTCCACGGGATCATCGTCCTCGCTGACGTCGATCGCCACGTGCGGAGCACCTTTGACGCGCGTGGTCGTTTCCGCTTCGCCCACCACGCCGCAGTCGGCTTTCGCGGCGGCGTTCAACCGGTGGTCGCCGGCCTCGGTCGCGATCAACTGCACGCCCACGGTGGCCGTTTCGTTGGCTTCCAAGCGCCCGACGAACCAGGCAACTTGCCGGATGTTGCGATCGTAATTTCCGCCCGAGCTGGCCTCGACGAAGCGGAAGCCGTCCGGCACCTTTTCCATCAGTTGCACATTATCGATCGGCGCCGGACCCGGGTTCTGCACGGTAATCGTGTAAGCCGCGCGACGATCAACGAATCGCAATTTCGGTCCTTCCATCGCGACGGACAGAGCGGGCTGCGTAATGCGCACCGAGCAGGAGGCCTTGTCCATCGGACGCTTGTCGATCGAAGCCTGGCCGTGCAGCGTGCAATCGCCCGGCCGCTCGCCCGACATCATGACTTGCACGTGGCGCGATTCGCCAGGCGAGAGCGTGCCGATGGAATAGTGCGCTTGCGACCCGTTGGCGATCTCCAGCCCGTCGGCCGGCGCCACGTCGATACTCACACCCACCGCTGCGCCGGTTCCCTTGTTCGTAACGCGAAACTGGTAAGGCGTCGGCTGGCCGACGATCGACTCGCGCGGGCCTTCGATAGCGAGTGCCAGTTGCGGCTCGACAATCTGAATCGTGGCGGCGACGTGTCGTGTGAAAGTCACCGCGGCCTGCGGCGTGACATCACCTTGTTCGCGCGGCGTGAACGTGATTTGGGCGCGCTGCGAGCTGCCCGGCGGCATGTCGCCGAATTCCCAGGTCAACCGCCGCCCGTTGGCCGCGGCCTTCGGTTCGGCCATGCCGAATTCGACGCCCGCCGGCAATTGCACGTCGACGACGACGAACCTCGCGATGGCATCGCTCACGTTGCGCACCGTAAGCTGACAAGTGGCTTCTTGATCGACCGACACGGCGCTGGGCGTGATCCACTGCAACGTCACACCGCCGCGCTGTTCGCCTTCTGCGACGGGCATGTCGGCAGTTTCGGGCAGCGGGCGTGGCTCGAGGGCCGTCACAGGGCGATCGGCCACTTCCGGCTCGGCCGGCGTGGGTTCATTCGTCGGTGGAGTAGCAAGCTGCTCCACTGGCGATTCCGGTTCTGGTTCCGGCGCCGCCTCGGGCGCCGCGGTGGTTTCGGACAACGGTTCGTTGTGCGAGACCGGAATGATGGCGTCTGTCGACGGCGCCGCTTCTTCGCTTGCCGGCTGCACTGCTTGGAGTGGTTCGGGTTCGGAGACCGGCTGAACTGCCACCGACTCTTCGCGCCCCGGATATTGAAGTCGTTGCGCATAACGATCCGGCCTGGCGGCGCGCGTGCGCTGTCGGTCGCCGAACCTGGTCTTCATTTCCGGCTGTTGCGGAGGCGTCTCGGCATCGCTGCGTTCATCGTTGCCGGCAAGTTGCGGGTTCACCCTCCGCGGCCGCATGGGTTCCAGCACAGGCGCGCTTGCCATGCGGTCCGAAGGTCGAGTCTCGGCCCGCGGAGCAGATGCCATTTTCGTTTCGGCGCCCTTGGTTGCGGACGTGGTCACGGTCGCCGGCTCGGCAGAGTCGACAAACGGATTGCGAATGGCCGGAGCGGCGGGTGTCCCCGAATACCGCCCGTCATCGGCCGAGCGGGCGCCGCGCACGAACATCGACTGCCAGCAGCCGATCGCAAGCAAGAGAAAAGCAATCGGAAAAATGCGTCGCTTGGTCACGTTTGTCTCCCGCTTGATACGTCGTAGCCCAAAGGCCACGGAACAAGACTCGCTACCCCATTCGCAGGCGGCGCCGTTGGCCGGGCAGCCCGAGGTCGCCGTGAATATCGACGTAGCGGCCCCCGCGGGTTGAGGGAAATTGGCAAACTTTGCCGATCAGCGCGAGTTTCCGGCCAGCAGGTGGCCGTCGGATGCTAGCTGCTGGCGGGTCGGTTGTTTTCGCGCTTCGCAGTCCACGCCGCCAACCGACGTTGATCCAAATTCACAATTCCTGGTAACCTACCGCCGCAAATCCCGAAGTTGCCGCGCGAAAAGGAGTTCGTCGCCGCGGCACAAGCGGGTTCGGGACGCGCCCCGAAGAAGCACCTCAGCGTGATTACGCGATCTGGAAGTCACGCGGTGCTGATCGGTTGGAAGTGTACACGGTGCAGTTCATCGCGCGGTCGGCCGTAGGAAAAAGCGGCCGGCGCGCGACAATCTTTCCTCGTCATGGATGACTTGCCATGCCTTCGCCTGCCCAAGCGGTCGCGAAATTCGCATTCCTCACGCTCGTCGTGTGCGGGCTGATTGGCGCTCGACACGAGCTGCGCGCCCAGAACACTTTGAAAATCAAAGTCGACGCCGGCGAGCCGCAATGGATCTGGTCGGCGAAGAACGCCAAGGATCAAATCCCCAACGAGCGCTGCTACTTCCGCAAGTCGTTCACGATGGGCGACGTCGAGCAGGGAAAAGTACAAATCACTTGCGATGATCGCTTCGACCTGTACGTCAATGGACGGCTCGTTGGCTCAGGCACCGAATGGCAAAAGCTGAAGAGCTTCGATATTCAGCGATTCCTCGTGTCCGGTCCAAACACGATCGCCGTCGCCGCCGAGAACACCACGCCGGGTAGCGCCGGCCTCGTGGCGCGGATCACGGTGCGACAAAAAGGAAGCACCGACGTTTCGCATTCGACCGACGCCACATGGCGAACCAGCGATCACGAAACCGTGGGCTGGGAAAAGCCCGGCTTCGATGACGCCGCCTGGCCGCTCCCGCAAGTATTGGGTGAGTTCGGTCACGCGGCCCCGTGGGGGAACAAAGTCACGGCATCCGACGGCGCGCAAATCGCGCGTTTCACCATCGCGCCCGAGTTCCGCGTCGAGCGCGTCTTGAAGGCCGACGATACGGGCTCGTTGATCGCCATGTCGTTCAACGAGTTCGGCGAAATGCTCGCCTCGCGCGAAGGCGGCCCGCTATTGATCATTACCGACAACGATCAGGACGGCGTGCCCGATACGGTGAACACCTATTGCGATCAGATCAAGACCGTTCAGGGCATCCTGCCGCTCAATGGCAACGTGTTTGCCGTGGGCGAAGGACCCGAGGGGATCGGCCTGTATCGTCTGACCGATGAGAATCAGGATCGCCAGGCCGATACCGTCAAGCTGCTTCTGAAGTTCAAGGGCGAAATGCACGAGCACGGCCCGCACGCCGTGGTACTAGGGCCCGACGGCTTGATCTATTTGATGATCGGCAATCACACAGCCTGCACTTCGCCCGAGGAAGGTGGCGGCCCGCACCATCACTGGTACGAAGGCGACCTGGTGCAACCCCGCTACGAGGATGCCGGCGGACACGCCGTGGGCATCAAGGCGCCGGGCGGCGTCGTGCTGCGAACCGATACCGAGGGAAGCTTCGTGCAGACGTTCGCCGGCGGCTTCCGCAATGCTTATGACCTGGCCTTCAATCGGCAGGGCGATCTGTTCACCTTCGATTCGGATATGGAGTGGGACGAAGGCTTGCCCTGGTACCGACCCACGCGCATCAACCACATTACCGCGGGGGGAGAATTCGGCTGGCGCAGCGGCTGGGCCAACTGGCCCGAGTACTTCTACGACGGTCTGCCGGCGACGTTGAACGTCGGACGCGGCTCGCCGACGGGCATGGTCGTCTACAACCACTACACGATGCCGGCGCGGTATCACAACGCGCTCTTTGCCTGCGATTGGTCGCAGGGACGAATTCTGGCGATCAGGATGACGCCCGGGCGCGGCAGCTACGAGGCGAAGAGCGAAGTCTTCCTCGAAGGTCGCCCGCTGAACGTCACCGACATCGAGGTCGGTCCGGACGGCTGGCTCTATTTCTGCACCGGCGGCCGCGGCACCGACGGCGGCGTCTACCGCGTCGTCTGGACAGGTAAGATTCCGCCGCGTCCGGCAACGCCGGGCGCCGTCGAAGCCATCTACCAGCCGCAGTTCGATAGCGCTTGGGGCCGACAACGGGTCGCCACCATCCAACAGAAGCTCGGCTCGAAGTGGGATCGCGAGCTGATCGGTATCGCCGAGAACGTCAAGAACAAGCCGGAGGATCGCGCGCGAGCGCTTGACCTGATGCAGTTGCTCGGGCCGTTCCCGACGGGTGAATTGCTCGTGAAGCTGTCGCGCGATCGCAGCCCAGAGATTCGCGCCAAGGTCGCTTTCTTGATGGGTTTGCATGCCGATGAAAAAACTGGGCCAGCGCTTGCTGGTTTGCTGAGCGATCCTGATCCGACGGTGCAGCGCACCGCGTGCGAAGCAATCGTGCGCAGCCACGGCGATGCGCCAACAGACAAATTGTTGAAGTTGGCCGCCAGCCCACATCGCTATGTGGCCACCGCGGCGAGCCGCGCGTTGCAACAGGCACCGCGGGATACATGGCAGGACGAAGTGCTGAACACGAAGGAACTACGTGTGTTCCTGGTGGGTGGGGCAGCGCTGGCCGCGCTCGACTCGGACCCGAATCTCGCTCGGGTGATCGTGATCCGCTGTGGGGAATGGATGAAGGGGTACGTGAGCGATCCCGACTTCATCGATTTGCTGCGGCTGATGCAAATTGCCATGCACCGCGGTCAACTCAAGGTCGACGACGTTCCGGAAGTCGCCAGGCAATTGGAACGCGAGTATCCCTCGCGCGATTACACGATCAATCGGGAGCTGTTGCGGCTGCTGGTCCATTTGCAGCAATCCGCGATCATTCCGCGGTTGCTGGAAGAACTGGAATCGAACGCCCCCATGCCGGAGAAGATCCAGGCCGCGACACACGCCCGCTTCCTGGAGTCGGGCTGGACCACGGACCAGAAAATGGCGCTTTTGGAGTTCTACGAAAAGAGCCGCGATCTGCCCGGCGGCCACAGCTATGGGTTGTATCTGGACAACTTCGGCCGTGACTTCTTTACTAAATTCAGCGAGGAAGAACGGATGCTCGTGCTCGCCCGCGGCGAGCATGCTCCGACCGCGGCGCTAACGACACTCAGCCTGATGCCGGAGAATCTGAGCAGCGAACAGCTCGAACAATTGATTCAGCTCGACGCCCGCTTGCAACCGCTGGAGCAACCGGCCGCGCAGAAGCTGCGCCTCGGTATCGTGGCCGTGCTGGCGCGCAGTGCGACGCCACGGGCCATGGCCTATCTGCGCGAACGTTTCGAAGCCGAGCCCAATCGCCGCCAGGACCTGGCCATTGGCCTGGCCCAACATCCAGACGGTGAGAACTGGCCGTACCTTCTGCGCGCCTTGCCGGTTGTCGAAGGCGGCTTGGCCCGCGAGGTTCTTGCGCAATTGACGAAGGTGGACCGCAAGCCCGAGCAGCCCGAGCCGATTCGCCAGGTGATCCTGTGCGGCCTCCGCCTGGGTGAGAACGGATCGGCGCAGGCGTCGGAACTATTGACCAAATGGACCGGCCAGCAGGCCGGCGGTGGCGGTTCGTGGGAAGCGACCATGGGCGCCTGGCAGGAATGGTTTCAGAATCAATATCCTGATCAGCCGGCCGCCACACTTCCGAAGGAAACGGCCGAAAACCGATGGACCGTGGACGAGATCGTTACTTTCCTCGCCAGCGCCGAAGGCCAAGCAGGCGATCGCGAGCGCGGCCTGGCCGTGTTCGACAAGGCGCAATGCGTCAAATGCCATCGCTTCGGGAATCGAGGCGACGGCATCGGCCCTGACCTGTCGACCGTCAGTCAGCGCTTCCAGCGGCGCGAAATCGTCGAATCCGTGATCCATCCTTCGCACGTGATCTCGGATCAATACGCCTCGAAGACGGTGCAGACCGAACGCGGCATGCAGTTTACCGGCATCGTGGGCGAGGCCGGCGTCGGGGCCGTGGTCGTGCTGCAATCGAACGGCGAGAAAGTGACCGTTCCCAAGAACGAGATCGATCAGATCTTCCCCAGCCAGAAATCGGCCATGCCTGAGGGCTTGTTCAACACGCTGACCTTGGAAGAGATCGCCGACCTGTTTGCGTATTTGTCAGCGGCGCCAGGTAAACCGAACGCCGTGGCCGAAGGGGTCGGCAAGCCGGGCATCAAGGTGCGGCAGCGGTAAGTCGCAAAATCGCGCTTCGTAGAATTCTTACGAGCGGCGGCGCTGATAGCGGCGGCTGGCGTCTTCCAGCATCTGCCGCTCGCTGGCCGATAGGCTGTCGATCCCCTCGCGCGAGACCTTGTCGAGGATCGCATCGACGCGATCGTCCAATCGTTCGCTCCCCTCGGGCCTTGGGTCGTGTACGCGCAGGCGCGGCCGCGGTCGCCAGCCTCGAAAACCGCCACTCGGCAGCAACTGCCCCAGATTGATGTGCAAGTAATAGTAGAGAGCGGCGAAGGCCGCACCAGCGAGGTGCGTTTCATAAGCCACGCGAGGACCGGCGCCACGGTGTTGCGGTCCGACAAAGCCCATGAAGTCCGAGCCGACATACAGGATTCCCAGCGCCCAGGCCGGCACCGGAAAAACTCCCCAGATGTAAATCATCCGCCGCGGGAAGTGCAGGATGTAGAGAACCATGATGCCCATCACCGCGCCCGAGGCACCCATCATGGCCGCGGCATGACGATCCCAAATCGTTTGCGAAACGACCCACGCCAACGAGGACAGGACAACGAGCGACAGGTAAATGCGCAGAAACTCCATCCGACCGTAGATCGCTTCGACATCGCGCCCGAAGAAAAACAGCACGAGCATGTTCACCAGAATGTGCCACATGTCGTACGAGTGAATGAACCCGGCGGTGAGCAATTGCCAGGCGTTCCACGGGTGCCGGAACAAATCGGGCCGCAGCGACAGATTCTCGCGCAGCGAGCCGTCGGTGAATAAATCCAGAATGTAAACCGCGACGTTGATCAGAATCAGGTTCGTGACCATCGTCCGGGCGCCACCCCCCAGAACGAAGCCCGGACGCTGTTCCTGGTAATACTCGCGATCGTAAATTCCCATGAGGGTCTCTTCCGCGCGCCGGCCGCTCGGCCGCCAGCGACAATTAATTCGCGCTTGGCGGGGACACGATTGCTCGCCCGCGCCGCGACGCATATCCGTCAAATTCTAGCCTAGAGGTGGCCGACTGGGCATGGGTACCCCGCGGCGGGTGCCGCTGAAGTGGCGGGCGCTTGCTTGTGAGCGGCTGGCGGCGATGGGATAATTGGCACGATTTGCCGCCTCGGCGTGCCTCTGGACTCCTCGCTTTCCGTTACTTCCGATAGATGGGAATAGATCTTATGCCGCAGCGACGTCTCGCCCGGTTTGCCAGTTTTGCTATCGCCATGTTCTTCGCGAGCGAGATGCTGGCCGCGGAACCAGACTGGCAACCTTTGGTGCAGGGCAATTCGCTCGACGGCTGGGTGCAGCGCGGCGGCAAGGCGAAATATCGCGCCGAAAACGGAGAAGTCGTTGGCACGAGCGTCCCGAACACCAGCAATTCCTTTCTTTGTACCGCGCGCGATTACGGCGATTTCGAGCTGGAACTGGAATTCAAGGTCGATCCCACGCTCAATTCCGGCATCCAAATCCGCAGCCAATGCTTCGACGAACCGACGGAAGTCAAAACCGCGGAAAAGACCATCAAGATTCCCGCCGGCCGGGTACACGGCTACCAGGTCGAGATCGATCCCTCGGACCGCGCGTGGAGTGCCGGCATCTACGACGAGGGGCGGCGCGGCTGGCTGAACGATTTGAAAGACAACCAGCCGGCCCGCCAGGCTTTTCGCCAAAACGACTGGAACAAAGTGCGGGTCGTGTGTCGCGGCGATTCGATTCGCACCTGGCTCAACGACGTACCCGCGGCCGACTTGAAAGACAACATGACCCCCAAAGGGTTTATCGCGCTGCAGGTGCACGGGGTAGGCAGTCGTGGCGAGCCGCTGGAAGTGCGCTGGCGCAATATCCGCATCCGCGAGCTGTAGGATTTGTAACGCCCACGGGCAATCCGCCGCTGAATGCGCTCGATTGTGGACGGCGCCATGCCGGAGAGCTACACTCAGCGCTTACTGTCTGTCTTGGACACGAATGCCAAGAGCCGAAAATCCGTCCGCAGAACTTCTGCTCACTAGCGATTCGATTCTTCGAGAGCGTGCTGGTTCGGGAACGCTCGTAAACCACGAGGAGCAATTGTCATGGCGAAACATTTTCACGTTCTCACCGTCGGCCTGCTCGCACTCGGAATATGCGCCCCGGCCTCGGCAGCCAGCCTGACCTCGGGCATGAAGAAGGGAACGCCGGCACTGAAATCGGCGGGCCCAGCCACTTTTGCACCGGAAGGAATCCTTCTCGTCGGCGACACGCAGGGAGCAAAGATCTTCGCCATCGCCACGGGAGATACCTCGAGTGGCACACCCGCCCAGCCGGTCGTGCTCGATCGCGTCGATGAAAAAGTTGCGGCACTGCTCGGCGCGGCAACGGCCGACATCTTGATCAACGACATGGCCGTCAATCCCGAGACGGGAAGCACGTTTCTCACCGTCTCGCGCGGCCGCGGCCCCGAGGCCAAGCCCGTGATCCTGCGCGTAGATTCGGCGGGCAAGCTGACCGAATTTCCGCTCACGGATGTGATGTTTTCCTCGGCCGAGATTCCCAACGCGCCGCAACAAGACAAGCAGCGCCAGGATGTCACCACCGACCTGCAGTTCACGAACGGCCAGGTGCTGGTGGCCGGATTGTCGAACGAAGAATTCGCGTCGCAACTGCGCGTGATTCCCTTCCCGTTCGCCGCGGTCGATAAGGGTACGAGCATCGAAATCTATCACGGCTCGCACGGCAAGTTCGAAACCAAGGCGCCGGTCCGCACGTTCGCCGTCTTCGATATCGCCGGCCAACCGAACGTGCTGGCCGCTTACACCTGCACCCCGCTCGTCAAGTTTCCCGTGGCCGACTTGAAGCCCGGATCGAAGGTCAAGGGAACGACGGTCGCCGAGCTGGGCAACCATAATCGCCCGCTCGATATGGTCGTGTACAACAAGGACGGCAAGGATTGGATCCTGATGTCGAATAGCGCCCGCGGTCTGATCAAGGTCGACCTGGCCTCGGTCGACAAGTCGGAGGGCATCACGGAGCGCATTCCCGACACGGCCGGCTTGCCGTACACGACGATCGAGGAATACAAGAAAGTCGATCAACTCGATCGCCTCGACAAGAACCATGCCATGTTGCTGGTGCGCAACGACGGCGGATCGTTGGCGCTAAAGGCCATCGACTTGCCGTAGCTCTGCCCCCCATGCAAGCGTTACAAGGCATTCGTTCCACCACGCTGATGCTGGTGGTGCTGGTCGTCATGGTGGGCTGCGACACGCAAAAGCCGTCGCAGTCCGCCGTGACGAATATCGGTAGCGTGGATGATCGCCACGGCGCACTGCGCGTGCAGCTCGTTGAATCCGACGATGGCGAGACAGCGAGTTTCGACTTGATCGGACTCCCGGCGAGCGAGCTGCAGGCCTTCGCCGCGCTCGATGAAGCGCAGCGCGGCGCCACGCTGCAAGTTTTCGTGGGCAAGGCCCCGACCGATGACTTGCCGGCGATCGCGGGCACGGCAACCGTCGTCGGCAATGCGTTACGGTTCAGCCCGCGCTATCCGTTCCGTAGCGGATTGCATTATTGCGTCCGCATCGACCGCGCGGCGCTCGGCAATGCTGGGGATGCCGGTGCGACGCCGGGCATCGTGTCATTTTCTCTGGCGCGTCCTGAGGGGCCCGCGACGCAAATCGCGCACGTCTACCCGACGGCGGATCGTCTGCCCGAAAACCATCTGAAGTTCTATGTGCATTTCTCGGCACCGATGAGTCGTGGCGAGGCCTACGAGCGCGTACACCTGCTCGACGCTGACGGGCATGAGCTTCCGGCCGTCTTTCTTGAGCTGGGTGAAGAGCTGTGGGATCCCGCCATGCAGCGCTTCACGCTCTTGTTCGACCCGGGGCGCGTGAAACGCGGCCTGGTGCCGCGCGAAGAGCTGGGCTCCGTGCTCACGGCGGGTCGCGACTACACATTGGTTATCGATGCCGACTGGCACGATGCGCAAGGCCAGCCCCTCGCCGCCGGTTTGCGGAAGCCGTTTCATGTAGAGGAAGTCGATCAGACGCCGATCGATATTAGCACCTGGAAGCTTGTCCCCCCGCCGGCTGCTTCGCGAGATCCGCTCGCGGTCACTTTTCCCGAACCGCTCGACCATTCCCTTTTGCAGCGATTGCTGCACGTGACGACAGCCGCAGGCGAGGCGGTAGCAGGAACCGTCGAAATCAGTCTGGCGGAAACGCGCTGGCAGTTCACGCCCGAGCAGCCGTGGCCGGCCGGCGATTATGAACTGGTCGTGGAAACCACCCTCGAAGATCTGGCCGGCAACGCCGTCGGCCGCGCGTTCGACGTCGATCTGTTCGGCCCGGTCACCGAGCGCATCGAGACCGAAACGGTGTCGCGGCCGATTACGATTGCCGCGCCGTAAACTTGCTCTCCACCAGCGTTCGGCGGAGCAGCGGCCGCCCCTCCAGCGCCTGGTTGAGCAGCAATCCGGTGATGGTTGCATACACCAGCAAGCACGCGCCGAACGTCGCCAGTTGCACGGACACCGGCGCCTGCGCCCGGAAGCGGCTGACGAGAAAGCCCGCCAGCGGCAGGATTTGCAGCGCGTGCAAAGCCACGGCATGCGCCGGCCGCAGGTCGCCGTGTTGCGTGTTCCAGTTCAAGACCGGCAGCCCAGGTCCGCCGTCGGGGCCACCGACGGAATGGGCGTCTCGGGCCACCATCAATAATCCGATGCCGGCGGCCAGAATCACGCCCGCGATTCCCGTCCGTATTCCCCACAAATAGGGCGCAGGCAACATAATGTGGCGACGGAAAAACAGAACAAGTAGCAATACGTCGAGCCCCGTGCTGAACAGGATCATCGATCCCATGATCCCGAAGACCGCGCTATTGAAGGCCGAGGTATTGTTGAAATGCGACGGCGTTCCGCGCAACGACTGCCCGGCGATGCACACGATCTCGGTAATCATCGTCACGACGGTTCCCCAGCGGATCAGCCCCTTGGCCCAGGCCGGGCCCGATAGATACGGCAGGAACCAGGCCAGCGTCCACACGTAGATCGCGATCGACGCAGCAAACTTGGCCGGCTTGATCCATGGGTTCAGGCCCAGGATCGTGCGCTGGTCCAGCGGCATCGCCAGGAGCATGAGCGCGAGTAGCGCCACCTGAAACCAGCCCAATCGCGACAGGACGCGATCACGTCGGTCGATCTCACGCAGAATCGAAAGCATGGCCGCACCCGCAGCAAGCGAACCTGGTTCCTTCGACGCATCCGCTTCATCGCGCGGCGCGAGGCCGCTTCAACGACAGAATGTGCCCAACAATTTCTGGTCCGATTTTCGAGAGTGACAAACTCTGCGCTACGGCGCACAAGTCGACGGCCGCTTTTGGCATGCCGTAGACCACCGACGTCTCGCGATCCTGGGCCAGCGTCAGCCAGCCCGCGCGCTGCAGGGCGAGCATGCCGCGACCGCCATCGCTTCCCATGCCGGTCAAAATGCCGCCGACTCCCGGCGTCGTCCAGTGCCGCGCTGCGCTCTCGCAGAAGACATCGACGGAAGGCCGGTAAGGATTTCCCAAGGGCTCCGCGGAATACTGAAATCGTCGATTCGCGCGCAACAGGAGATGATCATTCGTGGCGGCAAGCGCCACCGCGCCCGCGCGCGGCTCCTCGCCCGCCCGGGCAACAGCGACGGGTAACCGGGTGCGGGTGGATAGCCAGTGTGCCAGCCCCGAAGCAAAATCGGCAGCGATGTGTTGCACGATGACGACCGCCGCGGGAAAGTCGGCGGGAAACGTCGAAAGCACCTGCGCCGCGGCCTCGGGGCCACCAGTCGACGCGCCCAGGATGACTAGCGGCGGCAGCTCACCGACCGCCGCTGGCGGCGACACGGCCGTTACATGTGCCGCGGAAATATCCGCACGCGGGCCGCTCATGTCGGCGCCAGCACGCGAAGCGCTTATTTGCGTGCTCCGCGCCAGCTTCGCGATCCGCGCAAGCATCGGCTCGGCATCTTGCACGACGCCTCCCGGCCCGAAGGTGGGGGTGTTCACCGCGTCCAGCCCGCCATGACCCATGGCCGCATACACCTGGTTCAAGTTGCCCGTCACGCTCGAAGTTACGAGCAGAATCGGGCAGGGCGTGGCGGCCATGATGCGGCGCGTGGCCTCGACCCCATCCATGACCGGCATCACCAGGTCCATCAAGATGATGTCGGGCAAGTCGGCCGCGGCCCGGGCTACGGCCTCTTCGCCGTTTTCGGCAGTCCAGGCGATCGTGTAGGCCGGCACCGAGAGCACGGCGCGGCGCAACACCTCACGTGCCAATGCCAAGTCATTAACGATCGCGATGCGCATATCGACTCGAAGAAATGACCGCGGCTTGCTCCCCGCCGCGTGCCGCTGATTTCATCTTATCAGGCGGCGTTTGTCTACGCCGACTCGCCGATACAATCCCGCACGGCCTGCAAGAACGTGTCGTCGTGAAAGCTGCTTTTCGTCAGGTAGTAATTGGCCCCCACGTCCAGGCCGCGCAGGCGGTCCTCGGCCCGTTCCTTGTACGAAACGATGATCACGGGCAGTCCCGCCAGCGACGCTTCGCCGCGAATCAGCTTGACCAGCTCCAGGCCATTCATGCGCGGCATATCGACATCCGAGATCACCAGGTCGAACCGTTCGGCGCGCACCATGTTCCAGCCTTCTTGCCCATCGACGGCGACGGTCACATCGTAACCGCGGCTGCGCAAGATCTGCCGTTCGACTTCCCGGACGGTGATCGAATCGTCGACGACCAGCACTTTCTTCTTCGGGCCGGTCGAGGTGTCGGCGCGCGATTGACGCTGGAGCGAGCCACCTTGAATGTGGCGGTCCAGCGAGCGTATGAGGTCCTCAACATCGGCGATCAGCACGGGCGAGCCGTCGTCCAGAATCGCCGCCGCACTCGTGTTCGGCACTTTTCCAAGCCGCGGATCGAGCGGCCGTACGACCAGGTCCTGCTCGCCGCGAAAATCATCCACGATCAGGCCATACTGTCCTGTCGAATCGCTGACCAAGAGAACCAGGAATTCCTGCTTTTCCAGCGGCTGCCTCGTCAGGCCCAATGCCTGTGATGCCAGGAGCACGCCGACGTTCTGGCCATCGACCATGATAAATTGCCGATTCTCGAGCGAACGCAGCGAAGCCGACGGAACTTGCAGCAGGCGATCAATGCGATTGTGCGGAAAGGCGTACGGCTCGCCGTCGATTTCGACGATCACGGCCCGCAACACCGAGAGCGTGATCGGCAACTGCAGATGGAACGTCGCGCCTTGGCCCGGTCGTGTCGTGATTCGCACCGAACCGCCGATGCGCCGCACCGATTGCTGTACGACGTCCAAGCCCACGCCGCGGCCTGAATATTCCGTGACTTTCTCGGCCGTGGAGAAACCGGGCAGGAAAAGGAATTCCAGCACCTCGGCCGGCGTCATCGCCTGGCTCAGCTCGGCGGTCGTCAGGCCGCGCTCGACGATTTTCTGGCGGATACGATCGACGTCCAGGCCGCGACCGTCGTCGGCGATCGTGATGGCCAGCATGCCGGCCCGATGCCGCACCTCAAGCTTCACAAGACCGGTCGGTGACTTGCCGGCCGCTTCGCGCACATCAGGCATCTCGATGCCGTGGTCGACGGCGTTGCGCAAAAGATGCGTCAGCGGTGCTTCCAGCTTTTCCAGCACGTCGCGATCGACGTCCGCTTCCAGCCCGTCGATCTCCAAGCGGACTTGCTTGCCGAGCTGTCGGGCCATGTCGCGCACCAGGCGTGGAAAACCGTGCGCGCCGTCGCCAAAAGGCCGCATGCGGCTGACGATCACTTCGTGATACAGCCGGCTGTTGAGATCCTCGGCCTGGGCCGCATGATCGTCGAAAGCGGACAACCGCTCGGCCAGTACGTGCCGGCAAGTGGCCGCGCCTTGCCGAGCCTGATTCACCAGGCCAATCGTGTCTTCGTCGGCACCGCGCGCCGGCAGTGCGTGCGACAGGTTATCGAGCAGCAGGGCCACGTCGTCCTGATGCTTCTTGAGTTTTAGGAGAGCCGTCGAGAAGGGCTGCAGCCACCGCGCTTGCACCAACGATTCACCGGCCAGCCCCATCAGACGGTTAAGGCTTTGCGCGCTCACGCGCACGACGGCACTGGCCGCTTCGGCGGGTGCCACCGCCGCAACGGGCGCCGGCCCGGTATCGTCAACAGTTTCGATAGCGGCGGCTTCGCTAACGGCAGGTTGCGGTGTTCCCGTGACATCCTTTTCGACGACCGTCCGTAGTGTGGCGGGCGCGAGCGTCGCCACCGGCTCGTTCGCGGGAACTGTTGCTGGCGAAGCCGGCGCGGCCTCCAATTGTTGAACGACTGTCGCCACCTCAGCCGCGTGGCGCTCGGTCCATTCAGGTGCCGCGTCCTCGTCGAGCGAGGCCAGCTCGGCGAAGAGTCGCAGCGCCGCGGCAATGGGCACCAAATGCTCGGCGCCGAGCGAGCCGCCTCCTGACCGCGCCTGCGCGAGTAGCGATTCCAGGCTGCCCGAGAGCGCCACTGCCAGATCAATGCCCGTCAACCGCGCTGCCCCACGAATGGCGTGGGCGGCATCGACCAGGGGTTCCAACGCCGCGGCCTCGAGATTCTGCGTCAAATACGCAGCCAGCCCTTGCTGGACAGCGAGCGCGTGGCTGCGCACTTCCTCGCGAAAGACGTCAAACATCGTCGGCTCGTCCGGCGTACGGACCGGCTCGCCGGGAATCGCGACCGAGGAAATCACCGTGGCCGCCGCACTGCGATCGAAGGATGCAATCGCGCCTGTGGGGACAGCCGCCGCTGGAGCAGTGGCAGGGACGACAGCCGGCGTTGGCGCTTGGACCGCCGTCGCGGCAGGCGCCGGCGCCACGACCTGTGGCCGCGCTCCGCGCGCGACCTGGCCGAGATATTCGCCTAGCGTGGCAATCTCGTCCGCATGCGTTTGCTGCCAGGCGCCGGTCGTCGCTTCGGTGGCGGTGGCCAGCTCGGCCAGCAAATCGGTGCCGCGCAACAACTGATCGATATCGGCGGCGGTGATCGTGATATTGCCATCTTGAGCCGCCACGAAAACGTCTTCCATGACGTGTGCCAGCTTCACGGCCAGGTCGATGCCGACGATGCGCGAGGCCCCCTTAATCGAGTGCGCCGCGCGCATGAGTGGTTCGATGCGGCGCGGATTGGCCGCATCGGTTTCCAACTCGAGCAACCCCTGGCTAAGCGCCACGGTATGCGCGCGGGCTTCTTCCTGGAACAGCTCAAACAGCGAGAACTCACCGCCCTGGCTCATGTAATCACTCTCGTGCGGAGCGCTTGCCGCAATCGATCCGTGTTCAGGAAGCCGATCGTCCGATCGTTTTGCACAAAGAGTCCGCTCGACATCCGGCCGCCGAAGCGAGCGACCGTCGCGGGCACGGTCGACAGGTCGCTGGCGTGAAACCGATGGACTTGATCGACCTCGTCCACCGGAAACACCCAGCGTTCGCCATCAAATTGAACAACCAGAAGCCGCGCCGAAGTCGCCTGCGTTGCGGTGACCGCTGTTGAACCTTCCTTGCTCGTGGGCTTCGTTTCCGCGCCCGTGATGGCCAGCAACTGGCCCAGCCGGGCACAAAGCTCCAATTCGCCGCGAATATTCACCAGTCCGGCCAGCAATCCTCCGCGGTGCGGGATGCGGTGGATAGGCCGCGGCGCATGGACTTCGACCAGCACCTGGACGGGCAGGGCCAGCCATTCGTCGCCGATGCGGAACACAAGCGCACTATGCGCGTCGGGCACGACCGCCTCGGCCGGAGCGGCCAGCCGTGCCTTTACCTCGGCCAGGTAACCCGGCGGCGGCGGCGCGGCCAACAAGCGCTCGCTGGCGGTGGAAAACACCGGACAGTTATGGCAATGAACGAATCGCGCCAGCTCCGGACAGCTGCGATCGCCGCACACGCCGATGCGATTCCAGCAGTCATCGATGGTCGCCAACCGCAGGTTGTCGGTGCTCATGCGTCACCTCGCAGACCGACGCGCTCGAGGCGTCCTCGCAGCAGGTTCGCCTGATCGTGCGCCCCTTGCTGCTGGCACAGCAGCATCAAGTGCAAAAGCGAGTCGCCATGCTGTGGATCGAGATAGAGCGCCTTTTCGAAGCACTGTCTCGCCGCGGCAAGGTTTTGCCGCGCCTGCTCGACGATGCCCAACAGGGTGAACACTTCCGCCGAAGGGCCTGCAGAAGTGAGCTGCGCCTGGCAGGCGGCCCAGGCCTCGTCGAGCCGGCCCGCATCAGCGTGGAGGCGGCCAGCAGACAGCGGGTCGTCCGCCGCTGGGTGCGTTTTGCTCGCGATCGGTCTGGCGGCCGCAATGGACTTGGGGCGACCCGACCTTCCGCGGGACGCCGCTGCGGGAGCGGACGACGGATCTGGCGAACCGGTCGTCGCCCCGCCGCCACGTTTACCCGGGATGAGCGATTGGACGGGGTCCGCGGCCTCGGGCCGGGTCTGCCGCGCAAATAAGAAGCAATGATCGGGGCCGGTCTGGCAAAAACGCTCGTCGAGCGCGCTCAACGGCTCGGCATGGCCCGTGGCGATCCATCCGTCGGGCGCGAGCAACCGCACCAGCGAGTCGATCAGTTGCCGGCGCGCCGCGTCGTGCAAGTAGATCAGCAAGTTGCGGCAGAAGATCAAATCGTAAGGCGCTTCGCCGGGAAGCGGATGAGGATCAACCAGGTTGGCATGGCGGAACTGAACCATCTCACGAATCGAGTCATCGATCTGCCAGCCGCGGCCCTCGGCCGGTTTAAAGTATTTCGCGCGCAACGTCGGATCGAATTGACGAAACGCGAGCTCGCTATAGCGCCCCGCCCGGGCGCGCCCCAGATGCCGCGGGTTGATGTCACAGGCGTCGATCTGCCACCGCTTGCGCGGCACGTCCAGTTCGGCCAGTGCGATGGCCAAGGAATAGGGTTCTTCGCCGGTGCTGCACGGCGCGCTGAGCACGCGAAACGGCCGAGTCGGCGGGCGGTTCGCCGCGACTTTCTGGATATGCGAAGCGAGGTAGGAAAAGAGGGTGCCACCGCGATTGAACCACGTTTCCGGCACGATAAGCTCGTGTACCAGGGCTTCGAGTTCTTGCCGCGAGCTTTGCACGTGAGCCGCATACGCGGCTGCGTCGGCGATGCCCAGCGCGCGTTGCCGCGCGGCCACGACCGTCGGCAGCACCGTGGGGCCCAGCGAACTGGCATCCAGCCCGACGCGCTTGCGCAGCAGTTCGGTAACGGTGTCCAGGCTCATGCGGCGAATACTCCGGCCAATTGTTCGCGCATGGAGGGCGATAGCAGACGCTCGAGATCCACGAGCCGGATGATCTTGCCACCATCGAGGACCGGCTTGCCCCATTCCGCGCGTTCAGCCGCATTCTCTGCAACGCTTGCCGTCTCTGGCAGGTCGCGGATTCCCGAAACCTGCGCGGCAAGCAATCCCAGCCAACGGTGCGAGGAATCGGCCTCGGGCCAGGGGACCAGGATGATGCGGCTGCTCAATTGCTCGGGACAAGCCCCGGCCCCCAGCAGACAATGAACGTCCACGACGGGCACCACCGTCTGCGCATAAACGAACACTCCTGCCAGCCACGATGGCGCGCCCGCCACTTTTTCCAGCGGCACGCGCGGCACGACGAGGCTGACGCGGCGAACGTCGAGCGCCAGCCGGCTGTCATCGATCTGGAAGGAGAGAGCGAGCATCGACCATTTCACGGTCAGGTTTTGAACTGTGCGATTTCTTCGTTGAGCGTCTTGACGCTTTCTCGCAAATGCGCGGTGGCGGTGTTGAACTCGTCGAGCGAGGCCACCGTCTGCTTCGTGCCGCTGGCCACGGTCAGCATGGCCTCGTTGATCTGCTCGGCGCCGATCGACTGGTTGTGAACACCTTCGTTCACCAACTGGAACCGATCGCTGACGGTGCCTACTTCCTCGATGATCTGACCGATTTGCACGTTGATCTCGCCGACGCGTTCGACGCCGTGGCGGACCTCTTCACTGAATTTGTCCATTTGCATGACCCCGGCCGACACGGCGTCGTGCATGTGACGAACCATGTTCTCGATATCGAGCGTGGCCACCGCGGTCTGATCGGCCAAACGGCGAATCTCGCGCGCCACGACCAGAAAGCCGCGGCCGTATTCGCCCGCCTTTTCGGCCTCGATCGCGGCGTTGATCGAGAGCAAATTCGTCTGGTCGGCCACCTTGGTGATCGTGGTCACGACGACGTTGATATTATCCGCCTTCTCGCGAATCAGGGCCAGCTTCGTGGAGATCGAGGCCGTGGATTCCATCAACTGGCTCATGGTCGATTCCATATCGCCCAGCCGTGACCGGCCGGCGCCAGCCAGGGTGGCGGCCTGATGCGCGCGGCCGCTGACTTCGCTCATCGTGCCGGCCAGCTCCTTGCCGGTGGCCGAAATCTGGCGGACTGCCGCCGCGATTTCCGTCGTCGAGCTGCTCAGGTCCTGCACGGTATTTTCCTGTTGCTTGGCGGTCGCCGCAATTTCCGAAGCGGTCGAGAGGAGGTGCAAGCTCGACTCGCGGACCTTCACGACCACGGCCTGAATCTTGCCGATCATGCCGTTGATGCCGGTGGCCAGTTGCCCCAGTTCATCGTCGGAATCGACATGAACCCGCGCCGTAAGATCGCTGGCCCCACTGGCCATTTCATTGACGCGAGTCACGAGCGCCGCCGTCGAGCGAACGATGCTGCGCGCCACGACCCAACCCAAAAAGGCTACGAGCACTACCGACGCGGTGCTGACGATGATCATGGTGATCAACCAGAAGCGAACCTTGGCCTCGGCGTCACTCTGTTCGAGGTGCGTCATGTCATGGCCAACTTTGACCGTCCGCTCGATCGCGGCCTGGTGCGCTTCGAACAGGGGCTGCAACTCTGAGGCGAAGATCTCTCGTGCTTGCTCGTGATCGCCTTGCTCGGCGACGTGAAGAAATTTCTCGTCGGCCGTCTTCAGCAGTTGATCCGCCGTGGGGAATATCCCCTCGCGCATAGCGTTCTTCGTCGGCCCTTCAAAAAGCGTCTCGAGCCAATAGGCTTTGCGATTGTTGTAATGCGCTTCGAGCTGTTTGTATTCGCCGATCTGCTTTTTGATCTCGGCAGCGTCGTTGGTCATGGTAATCGCAAACAACGCGGCGTACGGCTCAACGATGAACAGCGAGGCAGGCTCGATTTCGGCCAGCGCCGTCTTGCGCAGCATGATCCTGTTGTAGCGCGCGCTGTTGATGCCAAAGTTGGCAAAGAGAAACAGCGACACGGCGAGCACAGCCGCCAGGCTCAGCGCGCTAAAGAGCACGATGCCGTTGAGCTTCTTTTTGATAGTCGTTGAGCGA
>DASZWQ010000097.1 GCA_035546535.1 Pirellulales bacterium
AAGCCCTCGTGGCTTTTTTCAACCTCGCCAAGTGCGAAGCAAAGCTTCGCACGGCTCGCAAAATAACGACTTACGTCGACATTTTGCCATCGCATCCCTGCGATGTCGCAGCCCGTTGAGTTCTTCAACAGGCTGCTAGGCCGCTTCCAGCCACGTCTTGGCTTCGGCCGCCTTGGTGTGGTCGAAGTACTTGATCGTGGCCGTGGTGAACGGCTTGCAAAAAGCGGCCATCCCGGCTTCCCATTTCGTTTCGCCCACGACCGCCAGGCGTTCGATGTCGCGAAAATGCTTGGCGTCGAACTTGATGTCTTCCCACAGTGCGGACGCTTCCCAGCCGTGGAAGTCGTGCAGCTCGAGCAGGATGCGGATCTTGCCGTGGGCCTTGATCAATCGCTCGATCTCGGGCACAAACCGTTCGTAATCCTGCTTGCTAAGCTTGCCGCTGGCACGCACCACGAGATTTTTTCCGGCACCTTCCTCGCGTACTTCGACAGCCATGGCGTTCACCTTAATTGATTTCTTAGACCTGGTGGCGGCACGTCCTCACGACAGACCGCCAGCCTACCACATTCCGCAACGCTACTGAACGAGGGGACCAATCGAGTTGCTCGTAAGGCCCGAGATCATGGCAACGGCTTCCAGAAGCCACGTTTGTCCGGCCTGCAAGTTGTGCCGTTTGCTGAACTTTCCCGGTTTGCCTTAGAATCGGCCCATGCCTGCTGAACGCAAATTCATCACGACAGATACGTCTGGCCAATTGGTCTTTCTCGGAACCGGCACGTCGGTCGGCGTTCCGGTAATCGGCTGCGGCTGCGACACCTGTACGAGCACCGATCCGCGCAACAAGCGGACGCGTTGTGGGCTGGTGCTGGGGCTGCCCGAGGGCGTGCTGCTGGTCGATACCCCGACCGACTTGCGCATGCAGCTTTTGCGCGAGGGGATCGGGCTGGTCAATGCCGTGCTTTATACGCACGAGCACGCCGATCATGTCTTCGGCCTGGACGACGTGCGGCTGTTCCCCTACTACCTCGGGCACAAGCTGCCGCTGTATTGCGAGGAGGTCGTCGAGCGGCGGATCCGCAAATCGTTCGACTACGCCTTCGGCCAGCCCGAAGCTTCCCACGCGGGCGGCATCCCACAGTTGGATATCCACGGCATTACAACAGCGCCGTTCGACCTGTTAGGAGCGCGAATCATTCCCATTCGCCTGTTGCACGGACGCTGGGAAGTGCTGGGGTTCCGCTTTGGCAACGTGGCCTATTGCACCGACACGAACAAGATTCCCGACGAAAGCTGGCCGCTCTTGGAGGGGCTGGATGTCTTGATTCTCGATGCCCTCCGGCCTCGGCCGCACGCCACGCATTTTGGGCTCGACGAGGCGATCGCGGTGGCGGAAAAACTGGCTCCCAAGCGGACGCTCTTCACCCATCTGTCACACGAACTGGAACATGCGGCGACGAGCGCGATTTTGCCGGCCGGCATGGAATTGGCATACGATGGTCTGCGCATTCCGCTGATCTAGACTTGGCGAGGCATGTTTCTTGCAATGCTCCACCTCCCAAGCAAACAACATCGCCATGCTTACAACGACTCCTACGTCATCGACTAACATGGCCTCCATCAATAAAGAACAGCTAAAACAGCAGCTTCGCTCGTCGGGCCAGGAGCACTTGCTGCGCTTCTGGGACGACCTGAACGCCGCAGAGCAGCAGCGCCTTGCCGGGCAGATCGCAGAGATTAATTTCCGCCAGATCGCGGATTTGTTTGACGAGGCCAACGCCAAGACACCGGCCGGCGGGGATAACCACTCCGCCCGGGCCAAGCGCGCGGCGCCGCCGCCGGCCATTCGCCTGAGCGAACAGCAAGGGGCCGCATCTCAGCAGGCCCGCGAGCAGGGAGAACAGGCACTGCGCGACGGGAAGATCGGCGCGGTGCTCGTGGCCGGCGGACAAGGCACCCGGCTCGGCTTCGACCATCCGAAGGGATTGTTCCCGATCGGGCCACTCTCCGAAGCTCCGCTTTTTCAGATCTTGTTCGAGAAACTGCTGGCCGTTCGGAAGCGCTACGGCGTATCGATTCCGCTGTACATCATGACCAGTCCGGCCACGCATGAGGAAACCGTGGCGGCACTTGATAAGCACGCGCGCTTCGGTCTGCCGGCCGAGGACGTCATCGTCTTCTGCCAGGGAACGATGCCGGCCGTCGACGGAAAAACGGGAAGGCTTTTGCTCGAGGAGCGCGGCAGCCTGTTCCTCAGCCCCGATGGCCACGGCGGGATGTTGCGGGCGCTTGCGCGCGGCGGGGCTCTTGCCGATATCGAGCGGCGTGGGATCGAGCAGTTGTTCTACATGCAGGTCGACAATCCGCTGGTGGTCGTGTGCGACCCGCTCTTCATCGGCTACCACCTGGAGGCGAATTCCGAGGTCTCGACGCAGGTCGTCGCCAAGCAGAATCCGCTGGACCGGGTCGGCAATGTCGTTTCCGTCGACGGCCAGGTACAGATCATCGAATACAGCGACCTGCCCGACGAGGTCGCTGAGTTGCGCGACGCCGACGGCTCGCTGAAACTGTGGGCGGGCAACATCGCCGTACACGTTTTTGACGTGGCGTTTTTGAAGCGGATGAGCGCCGGCGGCGGCAAGCTGCCGTTTCATTTTGCGAACAAGAAAGTGCCGTACGTCGACGATTCGGGACGCCCGGTCGAGCCGGCGCAGCCCAACGCCATCAAGTTCGAGCAGTTCATTTTCGATTTGCTGCCGGCGGCCAAACGATCGCTGGTGGTCGAGGTTGACGAGCAAAGCGTCTTCGCGCCGGTCAAGAATGGCGAAGGAGCCGAGCGCGACACGCCCGACACGGTTCGCCGGCAGATGATCACGCTGCACCGCCGTTGGCTGGAAGCGGCAGGCGCCAAGGTCGGGAGCAATGTGCGCGTGGAAATCAGCCCGCTCTTCGCGCTGGACGCGGCCGAAGTCGCGACGAAGGTCAACCCCTCGACGAGTATCACGGAAGATCGCTATTTTAAATAGGACCGTTGGCGGCAATGCCGTTGCCGCCGGCGAGAATGCCTGATGTTGCACGCGCTTGTCATGGCCGGGGGATCCGGCACCCGCTTCTGGCCCGTCAGCCGCGAGAAAACGCCTAAGCAACTGTTAAAACTCTTGGGCGAGCGGTCGCTCTTGCAATCGACCATCGATCGGCTGGATGGCCTGGTCACTTCGCAGCAGACTTTAATTGCCACGGCCCGGGCGCTAAGGGCGCCGATCCGCGCGCAACTGCCGCACTTGCCGCCGGCCGCCGTGCTGGGCGAACCGTGCAAGCGCGACACGGCGCCCTGCATTGGGCTCGCCGCTCTGTTGACTGTTTCGTACGACCCTGACGCCACGATGCTCGTGTTGCCGGCCGACCACGTCATTCGGGACTTCGCCAGCTTCCAACGCGGTGTGCGGCAAGCAGTGGCCCTGGTCGACGAAGATCCAACGCGCCTCGTGACCTTTGGAATTCGCCCCACGTATCCGGCCGAGAGCTTTGGGTATCTGGAACGTGGCGAATCGATCGACGGCGCGCATGCCACCACAGCCGGGCCGGCATTCCGCGTGGTGCGCTTTCGCGAGAAGCCACAGGCGGCCGTCGCCCAGCAATACCTCGACGCCGGTAATTTCTACTGGAACTCGGGCATCTTCGTGTGGCGCGCGCAAACCATTCTCAATGCGCTCGCCAAGGCCCAGCCCGAAATGGTCTCACGCTTGCGAACGATCGCCCAGGCGTACGGCACGGTGGAATTCGATGCCGCATTCGCTCGCGAGTTCGCCGCGATTCGCGGGATCTCGATCGACTATGCCGTGATGGAGCAGGCCGACAACGTGGTGCTGATCGAAGCGCCGTTCGACTGGGATGACCTGGGCAGTTGGCAGGCCCTGGCCCGGCAGCGCGGCCAGGATGCCGACGGTAACACGATCGCCGCCCGGCACCTGGGGATCAAAACGTCGGGCACGATCGTTTTCGCCGACGAGCGAGCCAAGGACCATCTGATCGTGACCGTGGGGGCCGAGGACCTGATCATCGTTCATACGCCCGACGCTACGCTCGTGGCCCGGCGGCAAGATGAGGAATCATTGCGACAGGTGGTCAAGGAATTGGAGAAGCGAGGCTGGCGCGAGAACTTATAATCGAAGCATGCTGACGTCCCAGTTTTCAAACGGCCTGGGGTGCCACTTGGTGCCACTGGTAGCTTGTCTCCGAGTGCTTACGCTGACTTCGGCACTGGTGGGCGAGCCACCGGTGGCACCCAACTCACCTTTACGTCCATGACCAGCTCCTCATCGGCTCACGCCCCCGCAGGCCGCGTCGCCGGCGTTGATTACGGTACCGTGCGGATCGGTATCGCGATCTCGGATGCCCGGCGGACCATCGCCAGCCCGCTCGAGAATTACACGCGCCGCGGCCAGCAGGCCGATGGCGAGCATTTGCGTCGCCTGGCGATTGAGGAGAATATTGTATTGTTCGTAGTTGGCTTGCCCGTCCACTTGGATGGCCGGGAAAGCCAGAAATCGCGCGAGGCGCGGGATTTCGGCCGATGGTTGGGCGAAGTGACTGGCAAGCCGGTCGAGTATTTCGACGAGCGATTCACCAGCGCCGAAGCCGAGCGTTACCTGGGGGCCGCGGAACTGACGAAGAAACAACGCAAGGCGCGGCTCGACAAGCTGGCCGCACAGATCCTGCTCACCGCTTATCTTGAATCCGGAGGAAAGACCGAAGGGACGTCGGGTTTGGATGACTAGCGCATGATAGACAACCCAAACGAACGCCTCCGCGACACCCTGCGTCCCGGCGACGGTGAACCTCAAGCGCCGCAAAAAAAGCTAATCGTCGGTTGCGGCTACCTGGGCCGGCGTGTGGCCGATCGCTGGCGCGCGGCCGGGCACGAAGTGTACGCCGTGACTCGTTCGCACAGCCATGCGGCCAGGTTCGAGCGCGCCGGCTTTAAACCGATCGTTGCCGACGTGATGCGGCTCGACTCGCTCGTCAATCTGCCGCCGGCGACCACGGTCCTCTATGCGGTCGGCTACGACCGTAACCAGAGATACGGTATCGAAGAAGTCTATTTGCGCGGACTGATCAACGTGCTCAATGCCTTGCCGGAGGAAACTGGGCGGGTCATCTACGTCAGCTCGACCGGTGTCTACGGCGATTGCGGCGGCGCCTGGATCGACGAGCAGACTCCCTGTTTTCCGGATCGCGCCGGCGGGCGCGCCTGCCTGGCCGCTGAAGAGGCCCTCTTGAGCCATCCGCGCGGCGCGAATGCCGTCGTGTTGCGCATGGCCGGCATCTATGGGCCGGGGCGGATTCCGAATCGCGAGGCGCTCGAAGGCGGAAAGACGATTCCGGCTCCCGCCACCGGCTGGCTGAATCTGATTCATGTCGATGACGCGGCCACGGTGGTGCTCGCGGCCGAGCGCGCCGAACCCGGTCCGCGTCATTACCTGGTTTCGGATGGCTGCCCGGTTGCGCGTCGCGATTACTACCGGCAATTGGCGTCATTGCTCGCGGCGCCGGCGCCGCGATTCCTGGCCCCCGATGCGACGCTGCCTTCGGCGGTGCGTGCCAAGAGCGACAAGCGGATCAGCAATACGCGGCTCGTCTCGGAGTTGGGCGTCCAATTGACCTATCCGTCGTTTCGCGAAGGGTTGGCCGGCATTGTTTCGGCCGGCTGAGACCAGCGGTGGCTCGCGGAAATCGATAGGCGTCGAGCGATGGCCGGCGGAGCGGACCTGGAGGTTTTCGGCCCGCCTGATAAAATCCCTGGGCAATCCTAGGCCTACCCGCCGGCTGCGCCTGGCGATTAAAAGGACGACATCATGCTTGAACGGAAGCCCGTTTTTCCCCATGTCATCGAGATGAACTACCAGGCGGGCGAGCGCCTGGGGTGCAACGTTTATCTGGTCTACGACGAATCCGAATGGATTCTCATCGACATCGGTTTCGAGGATGCTGTCGAAGAAATCGTGGAGATGATCCGGCAGCTCGACTTCCCGCTGTCGAACTGCAAGACCCTGATCGCCACGCACGCCGACGTCGATCACATTCAGGGGCTCGCCAAGGTCAAGCAACTGCTCAAAGCCACGGTCACCGCGCATCGCCTGGCCGTGCAGCCTCTGGCCGAAGGGGACCTGATCAAAACCTTTGCCCGGATCGACGCGCAAGACATCCACCTGGAAATGCCGCCGGTAAAGGTCGACACGCTGGTCGACAATGGCGACGTGATCACGGTCGGCAAGCTGAAGCTCGAAGTCTGGCACACGCCCGGCCACACCGATAGCCAGCTTTCGTTCCGCCTGGGGAACCTCCTCTTCAGTGGCGACAACATCTACCGCGATGGCTGCGTGGGGGCGATCGACGCCCATCATGGCAGCGACATTCAGGCTTTCTTGCGGTCCCTGCAGCGCATCCGCGCCAGCGACGTCGAATGGCTGCTGCCGAGCCATGGCCCAATCTTCCGCAAGGACAACAACCTGCTCGACCGCACGATCGCGCGACTGGAGAACTATCTGCACATGGCTGACTTCGGCACCTGTGCCGTCGACTGGCCGCTGATGGACGAATGGGATCGGGAACTGGCCGAAGGGAAGATGCCGCTAGACAGTTCCCGCGCGGCGCAAGGGGCCCGGCCTTAAGAGGCGTTTATGCACTTAGTAACTGGCGGGCACGTCAAGATGCTCAAGGCGATCTCGGAGCTACTTCTGCCGTTCCTTCTGCTTGTAGCGGCGCACGCGGTGAGCTTTGCGGACGCTCCCGCCTTTCGCGATAAGATTGTGTTCTTCGGTAACACAGTCGACGGGCGACAACGCATTGAGTCGACGGCGCTCGACGCGACGCAATTGCAAACCCTGTGCGAGCTTCCGCAAGGGACGTCGGTACTACCGGGAAGAATATCCCCGGACGGGCGCACGCTGGCCTTCACCCTCGTTACCAAAGAAAGCCCGCGGCCGGCCTTGTGGCTTTGGGAGCACGGTTCCGAGCGCAAGAAGCTCTCGGACAACGTCACTTGGGTTTGCGCATGGTCACCCAACAGCGAGAGGATTGCCGGATTCGATGGCGATGCTGACGGCAGATTTGCATCGTTCACCATCGACGTGGCGACCGGTCGCCGCACGAAGATCGACCTGCCCGAGACCGATTGGGTAGACGACTGGTCGCCGAATGGCCGCACGCTCCTGGCGACTCTAGGCAATCCGACACGGAGCTATGTTCGTGCTGACGGTGAAGAGTATCCGCTGCGTGCGCTGATTTCACTCGACGTAAGCGGCGAGCGCCGCACGCCCATCACGACCGATCCTCAAGGCGATTATATCTGGCCGCGCTACTCGCCCGACGGAACACAGGTCGCGTTTTATGCGCGCTATCACCGTAACGGGAAAACTGCCGAGTACGCCATGATAGCTGGGGCCGATGGATCGAATGCGCGCGAATTAGCCTGCTTCACATCGCTCGACAACGACGAATTGATCAAACCCAATGGCGCCCCTTGTTGGGCCCCCGACGGTCGGACCATTTTCTTTAAGGTGATAAAGCGCCCTCAAATTCAAGACGGTGTCGGCGCCGATCAAACTCGCTTCGAGCTCGCGGCGCTAGCGAGCGACGGGAGCGGCACCCGACGGATTCCACTCAGCACAGAACGGTCGTGGTGGGGCTTCATCGATTGTCGCTAGCAAGCCGTGCCAAGGACGCTGGCGTCTGCATTCTGCCCGCAAAGTTTGCCAGGTCTGTCCCGCTTCTCCCCCACCTCACGGACTCTACCGGCTTTAACGGATATTCCCTCAATGCCGGCTGTAAGGGGTGCCGATTCACTCCGTACAGACCTGGAGCGACACGCGGCGCAGAGAGCCTCTTCTCGCAGAGGCCAGCCGATCTTGGCGTTCAGGGTGAGGGGGGATTCACGATGATTCGTCGCGGCATGTTAGCGGTCGTCTGCGCGCTCGGCCTGTGGTCGGGCATGGCAGCGGGAGCCGCCGCCCAGGAGCAGGCGTTCGGTCGGCAGTGGGCGCGCAGCTACAATACCCAGGACTGGGACCGCTTCTACCACTACCCGTACCTTTGGTATCCGCAGAACTTCTGGAGCGCGGACTATTACCGCAGCTCGGAGAGCTTGTACTACCGCTATCCGCCGGAAATGCGGGTGCCGGTCTACAACAAGCGCTGGCACAACGAATTCCCCATGACCCGCAAGTATCATTGGGGTAATCACTT
>DASZWQ010000098.1 GCA_035546535.1 Pirellulales bacterium
CTTCTTCGGCCAGGCTGAGAACTCGCTGCGCGGCATTCGCGACCATGCCAGGCCGGCGGTGGACGGGTGACAACAAACCGGCCAGCGCCGCGACGCCGGCCAGGCACACGATCACGAAAAGCAGGTTGCGAGCCCACACGATTTGTGTCCCCGGGCCGGCGGAGTTCCCTAGTGGGTGCCACGCATCGCTTCATGGTATCGCGAGCGGAGTGCAAGGGGCATAAGTTCTTCGCCGCGGGGGTGAAAATCTTAGCGGCGGCCGTCAAGCAGCGGCGGACACGAGCGAATCTGCTTATAGTGAAGCCTGTTCCGAGAATAACCGGCCCAGTCCGGCACTGCGAAGGACTCTACCAAGAGTTTCAGGCCGAGCCATGAGCATCTCGCTCGCCGATGCGTCGATTGCCACGGTCCCGGTGGGCAGCCGAGGCGAGAGGCCGCCAGGAACCGAGCCGGCGTCGAAGAGCAATGGGATCTGGCGCGTCGCGCGCGGGATCTCCTCGGGCACGGAATACCTTTTCGGTTGTGCAGCATTATTTGTCGGCCTGGCCATTCTGGCGACGCTTCCTGTTTTGCAACTGATGAGCCTGGGCTATCTGCTCGAGGCGGCCAGCCGCGTGGCGCGCTCAGGGCGCATCACCGCCGGCCTGATCGGCATTCGCAAAGCGGCGCGGCTGGGCAGTATCGTGCTGGGCACGTGGCTACTGCTTTGGCCGCTACGACTGGTGTCGCTTCTGTCGGGCTCGGCGCGATTGATCGAGCCTGACGGCGGCGCCGAACGGTTCTGGACCGTTGCCCTGTGGGTGCTGACGGTGCTCTTCGTAATGCACGTGGCGAGCGTTTGCTGGCGAGGCGGACGACTGCGTAGCTTCTTCTGGCCACGACCGGTGCGCTTTCTACGAGAGCTTCGACAGCCCGGCGCGTACGCCAAAGCGCGCGATGCGGTTTGGGAATTTGTGCGCGGATTGCGCTTACCGCACTATTTTTCGCTGGGTTTGCGCGGATTCGTAGGGGGCCTGGCATGGCTGCTCGTGCCGATTACCTTGTTGGCATCCGGTGCGCGGGCGCCGCTGTTGGGTTTTCTCGGCGGCGCTCTCTTGGCGATCGTGGTCGTGTACCTGCCGTTTGCACAAGTGCGGTTCGCGGTGAAAAATCGCCTGCGGGCCATGTTCGAAGTCCGCGCGGTGCGCGATCACTTCCGTCGCGCCCCGCTGGCGTTTTTTGTCGCACTGCTGGTCACGCTCGCGTCAGCAATCCCCTTGTACCTGCTGAAGATCGAGATCATCCCGCGCGAGGCTGCCTGGCTGCCCAGCCTGGTCTTCGTGGCATTTATTTTCCCTGCGCGCCTTCTGGCCGGCTGGGCCTATGGGCGCAGCGGGCGGCGGACGACGCCACGTCACGGCATTTTTCGCATGGCGGCGCGATTGGCGATGGTGCCGGCGGCGATCGCCTACGCGGCGATCGTGTATTTCACGCAATTCACCAGTTGGTACGGCCTCGCCAGCCTCTACGAGCAGCATGCGTTTCTGCTGCCGGTACCGTTTCTTGACCTGTAGATCGCTGGCGTCGTTTCAACGGTTCATCTTGCGTCGGAGTCGCTTCAGAAACCGCTCCATGGCGACCACGTGCCGCACGTGCTTGCCCCGGCCGATGATCTCCTGCTCGTCGTGGGCGTCGATGGCAAAGGTGACCCGCTGCCCGTCGATCTCCAGCACTTCGGCATGGGCCACGACCATCGCGCCGGCCGGCGTAGCGGCCAGATGCTCGAACTCAAAGCCCACCCCCACCGATTGTTCGCCGGCATCGAGGTGCGGGAGCAGCGCATTGAAGGCCGCGTATTCCATGAGCATCAGCATGAAGGGGGAGCCAAAGACCGGCGGCCCGGCGGGATCGTAGTGGCTTACCAACTGGGCCGAGACGACGCGCTGCGATGCTTCGCCGCGGGCGCCAACGTGTAACGTGTCCTTCATGGCATGACTCGCAAGGAAATCGTCTAAAGAATTCCGCAGCGCACGCCCATAAGCGGCCCCGCGCGGCCCCAAGATTATGCGGTGCAATCGCTTGCCACGGAAGGAGCGGGCCTGGCAATCAAGGGGCCTCTGGCGCCGGCCTAGGGGTGTTTGTCGCCGCCCGGTAGAATGCACAGACGGGCAAGACGGGCCGCGCTTGGCAGCCCGCAATTTCGGAGGATGCTTTGATGCCTCGGCAAAACCTCGTGGTGCTGGTGATCGCGGCGGTGGTGTCGATCGTCTGCTTTCGGCAGGCCGACAGCGCGCACCGCAGCGAATACGGCCGGATGTACGATACCTTTGCCGAGGTTTTGAAAGAGGTCGACGCCTACTACCTGCGGAAAGTCGAAAATCAGCAGCTCTTCGAGGGCGCGCTGCAAGGGATCATGGGGCGGCTCGATCCCTACTCGGCGTACATCGGTCCCGATCAGTTTGCCGAATTCGTGGCCACGCTCGAGCAGCGCTTCGGTGGTGTGGGCATCGAGGTGACGATTAACGCCGAAACGGGCGCTCTGGAAGTCACCACGCCGCTGGCCGATTCACCGGCCTTTGCCGCCGGCGTGCGGGCCGGGGACATCATCAAAAAAATTGACGGCCGCAGCACCGAGGGGCTGGTGCCGGACGACATCGACGAAATCGTCGGACGATTGCGCGGGCGCCAGGGAGTGGTGCAGCTGACCGTGATGCACAAGGGCGAAACTGAGCCGGTCGAGATTTCGATCGGCCGGGCGATGATCCCCGTCGACTCGGTGCTGGGAGACGCCCGCGACGCGGAGAACCATTGGGACTTCTTTCTGGCCGGCGAAGAGCGGATCGGCTACGTGCGGATTGCGAACTTTGGCGAGAATACCGAGCGCGAGCTGAACGAGGCCCTGGCCTGGCTGGCAGAACGGAACGTGCGCGGTCTGATCCTTGACCTGCGCAATAACCGCGGGGGCGTCTTCGACCAGGCCGTGGCGACGTGCGATTTGTTCCTCAAGGAAGGGCGCATCGTCAGCACGCGCGGACGAGACGGCGTGGAAATCAAGGCCGAAGAAGCCTCGGGCAATGCGCCGTATGCCGAACTGCCGCTGGTGGTGCTCGTCAACCAGCATACGGCCAGCGCTGCCGAGATCGTGGCCGCCTGCCTGCAGGATCACGGACGCGCAATCGTCGTGGGGCAGCGCACCTACGGAAAGGGAACAGTGCAGAACGTCATCCGTTTAGAGGGAGGGCGCAGCCTGCTCAAGCTGACTACGGCCAGTTATTGGCGCCCGAGCGGCCAGGACATTCACCGCTACCCTGACATTAAGGATCAGGAGCATTGGGGTGTGCAGCCCAACGCCGGCTATGAGGTGCCGCTTGACGAGGCGGCGACGAACGAGCTGGCCCGGCGGCGACATCAGCGGGACGTCATCCGCGCGGGGGACGAGGCGCCGCCCGCCGTCGAGCAGCCGCCCGAGGTGGCGACCAGCGAGGACCCGCAACTGAAGCGGGCCCTGGAAGCGCTGACGGCACTGCTCGCGCGCTAGCGCTCGATCAGGTTAACGCGCTGGCGGTCGACCTGCCGCGCTAGCGGCCACAGAGTGGCGCTCGCGCAATCTCTTTGCTGCGGACCAGTTCCCCGCATGATCGTTTTCGCTGTTTCGCTTTAACACGCGATTGCCAAATTGTTTGCACACACTGCCGAAATAGCATGCCATGCCTCGTGCCTGCAGGGATGATGCAAAAACTTGCTAAGTCATTGCGACCATTCGCGCAACGGTTTGTCCCTGGCGTGGTGGCAAGCGTTTTTCGAAGTTTTGGCGCTGTAGTTGCTGTTCAAGCTGGCATCGAGCCTGGCGATCCCATTGGGCTCGGCGCCGAGGCGTTGCTAGTCGCTCGGCGGGGCGACAGTTTGGAAGATTGTCCGGTTCCTGGAATTGAAGGGGGAAGCGCCGTGGCTAATCCAAGAGTTCGCTGCACCATTGTCGAGGTCGGATGCGATCACGGAACTGGCGCCGAGCAGACGGCTCGCGACCTGCTCCCCTGGGCCGATCCGTTCATCGCGCAACTGGTTGATCGGTACCGTTTACGTGCGGCGCTCGACGATTCCCTGCGATTCCTCGAAAGTGAATCGAGCCACCAGATATCGAGCGAGAATCCGTTGCCCGCCAATCGCTCGGCAAGGTTCAGGACATCTCACGGCGAGCGGTTCGGGCTGCTGTTCGACGGTCCGCATCCATGGCCCCATGAAGGCTAGCAGCCTGTTGAAGAACTCAACGGGCTGCGACATCGCGGGGATGCGATGGCAAAATATCGACGTAAGTCGTTATTTTTCGAGCCGTGCGAAGCTTTGCTTCGCACTTGGCGAGGTTGAAAAAAGCCACGAGGGCTTTTTTCAACAGGCTGCTAGGCGACGCGGACTCTCGGCCGAGGATTCTTGCGCGCTGTCTTCCCGATGACGGGCGCCATCAAAGGTTCTCTAGGCGGTACGGCTGCCCACGGCCGGCAAAGCAAACGGTCGCCGCCTGACTTCCGTTCCAATCTCGGCCGCGATGAAGAACGAGCCCGTGACGCACAGCAGGTGATCCTGGCCGACGATTCCGCGGGCGACCTCCCACGCCGCGGCTGGGTCGGTACAGGGGCGGCAGCGGGCCGCTTCCCCGAATTCCGCGGCAATTTCCAAGAGCGCCTCGACCGGCACTCCGCGCGGATTGTTCTGATAGCGGGTGAGCAGCACCTGGTCGAACCGCGGCAAGAGCAAGGCCATCATCTCGCGGACGCTTTTGTCTTGGGTCGTAGCGAAGATCAGGACACGCCGGCGTGGCGAAAAGCTCTCGTCGAGCGTCTCGAGCAGGGCCGCGATCGAGGCCTCGTTGTGCGCGGCATCCAGAATCACGGTTGGTTGTCGGGAGACGACCTCCACGCGCGCTGGCGAGTGCGCCGTGGCGAGCCCTGTGCGAATGGCTTGCTCGTCGATGTTCCAGCCGCGCTGCCGCAGTTGGCTGATCGTGGCCAGAGCCACCGCAGCATTCGCTGCTTGATGTCGGCCGAGCATGCCCAGTTGCAAGTTTTGGTACGAACCGCCGGGTTCGACGTGATCGACAAAGTCGAGGCGGCTAAATCCCCGGTGATGATCGACCAGGTGCGGCGGGTGGTATTGGAATGCGAACTCACGCCCCAGGCGTACGAGCGGGCTTCCGCGCTCAGCACAGACGCGCTCGATCACCGCAAGCGGCTCCGCTTGCGATACGCCGGTGATAACCGGCACGCGCGGCTTGACGATGCCCGCCTTCTCGTAGGCGATCTCGGCCAGCGTATTGCCGAGCTGTCGCATGTGGTCGAAGCTGATGCTCGTGATGACCGACACCTCGGGCAGGCAGACATTGGTCGAATCGAGCCGGCCCCCCAGGCCCACTTCCAGCACCGCCGCCTGGGTGCGCCTTTGGGCGAAGTACAAAAGGGCCATCACGGTGGTGAGCTCGAAATAGGTCGGCCCGCATTCTTCTTGATGCTGTGCAGCTTCGCGGTCCATGCTGTCGACGACGGGGCGCAGCTGTTCCACGAGTGCCACGAGCTCATCGGGTGAGCAGCTTTGCCCGTCGACGGCGATTCGCTCTTCTAAATTCACCAGGTGCGGTGAGGTAAAGAGCCCCGTTCGCTGACCAGCGGCGGTGAGGATGGCCGCGATCATGGTCGACGTCGAACCCTTTCCCTTGGTGCCGGCCACGTGGACGATGGGGAGGCTGTGGTGTGGGTTTCCCATGGCGGCCAACAGCTGGTGCATGCGCTCGAGCTTGAACTGTCGCGCCCCGTAGGTAACGGCGGGGGCGCGCTCGTAGTCGATCCGGCCGAACAGATAGGCCGTGGCTCGTTGGTACGCAGTGGCGGTCACAAGGTGTTCCCGGCAAGAAAACTTCAATGGCTGCTCGCAACCCCTGGCGGCCGCGGCGGCGGCATGGTGGGGGCCGTGATATCAGTGATCTTGAAGTTTAGCGGCAACGAGTGCGCCTGCGTACTACGGCGCGGCAAGCGACATCTTTCGACGCCAATTGCGGCCGTTTCAGGCGATGGCGCACGCAGGAGGGCCGCAAGGATGCGGGATCCTTGCGGCCCTGGAAAGCGGTGAGGATCGCGGCGGGAGTTTGGAGGGAACCAATGAGGGGACGCGTCGCGGCGCCCTGCGAACCGCCAGGTCTGGCGGCTTCCTGGAGGGGATTGCTCCTCCGGCGCGTTCGGGCGCTAAGGGCGACGGCAGTATCAGGGGGCCGAGCCGACGAGCGCCTCCTGGCGCACCGACCGGCATAGGCGACGGAACTCGCTGAGATCTCGCTCAATGGCCCGCCCGAGGTAAGACCTCGTGGCGCCCACCGCGTTTTGCCATTGGTCGTTCGATTGTTCGAGACGGCCGAGCAATTCCCTCATCCACTGAAATTTTTGATCCATGTTCCGGCCTCTATCCCTGTTGGACCAGGTACGTGTCCCGTCGGAGAGCCTGTAAAGCATCCGGCGTGCCAGATGGAGGGCGAACCTAGGCCGCTGTCCATTAGAAATGGCGTAAAGCTCAAGAAAATAGAGAGTTATACGCCGCCGATCCGATGACTTGCGACCCACGTGGCCTGCCACGCGGGCGTGTAAATTCGACAAACCGCGGGACGGGTGCCGGCAAGAGATGCTGGCGTGGATATCTGGGGCGCGGGCCGACGTGAGCCGCGCAAGGGGTAGCAAACGCCCTGCCGCCGCGCTCTGCATCGTGCAATAAGCTACTGCGTCAGCGTGTTCGGCTCGGCGCCCGAACGCGTCGAAACCGCCTGCCAGACGGCCCGATCGACGTTGTTAGTAACCGCACGTACGGAGCCGTCCATCAAGGCCACGTTGACCAGGCCTGGATGGTAGCTGCGTGCGGTCACGGCGGCGTAAGTTGGCGCCGTCGTCGAACTGGCTTCGGTCACACCGATGAAATCGATGTCGTAGTTGGCGCCGTTGTACGAGTACATGACGGGCGTGTTGGGCGTGAAAAGGGTCGTCACGCCGGTCTGGTTGACCTTGCCGTCACCCCACTCGGTATGCCCCTTGTTATCGGTCGTGTTCGGTCCGAGCTTGGCCGTGCCCCCCAAGGCGATGACGTCGGCCGGCAGATTGGGCGGTGTGGCCGTGGCGTTCGTCGAGCCGCTAAGGCTAGCGGTCCACGCCTTTACTTCCATGGCGTAGAAGGTGTTGCTCAATCCGTCGGTGAAGTCGGCCACGCGCAAGCGGCTGTTGGTGTAGAACGACCCCTGCGGAACCGTTCGCCGGGTCGGATCGAACACCAACCAGGGGCCAAGGTTCACGCCGTACGTGCCAGGGTACGAATTCAGCGAGCCGTCAGCATTCAGCTTGGCCATGTCGTTGATTTCAGACGGACAGACGTACGCCGGAATGCGTAGTCCCATGATCGGCGTGCCGTCGGGCAAAGCCTGGTCCTCGGTGCTCGCCGCCGTATAGGCCGATCCCAGCGCCGACTGTTCGAGGTACGGCAGCAGACGCGACCATACCGAGATGTCGTTGGTTTTGTCGTTGGCGACGCCATTCCAAAAGGACATGGGCGGATATACGCCCGAGCTTGACTCGTAATTGTGTAGCGCCAGCCCCAATTGCTTAAGATTATTGATGCACTGGCTACGGCGCGCGGCCTCGCGGGCGGCTTGCACGGCCGGCAGCAACAGGCCGATGAGGATCCCGATTATCGCGATCACGACCAGCAGTTCGACCAGCGTGAAACCATGGAGGGACTTTGGATTGCGGGTCCGCGGGGCAAGGTAACGAGCCATTAGAAGAGTCCCGAGCTTTTGGAGGGAGGGAGCGGGCAAGGATTCGATATTGAGACTCAGTATCAACACGAGAGATTTTACTGGCGATCCGAGTCTTGTCAATCGCCGGGAAGAAAAGAGTTAGCCAGCCACTCTGCCTTCCCGCGAGGGCAGCCAGGGCGCCGGTTCCGAGCCGGAAATCGAACCCGGGGGAAATGCGAGCAACGTCAGAAACGGACGTCGGAGGTCTGACGCAACTTCGCGTCACGCCATGAAGGCCCCGTCGCCAAACAAAAAACCCCGCGGACGTCGGGTCCGCGGGGCTCAATCGATTGCTTGTAGGTCTTGGCCGGGCTGACCGGGCTGCTTCCCCGGAAGGCAGTTGCCGATCGACCCTGCCGTATCTAGGCCTTGCGTTGACGCCAGTATCGAAGCGTCAGGCCGACAATACCAATCCCCATGAGCACCACGGTCGACGGTTCGGGGATGTGGCCCCCAGTTTCGTGGAACGTTTGCGTGATGAAGGACAGCATCGGCACGCTATTGGTGCCGTTGAAGGTCAATACATCCTTTTGCACAAACACGGTCGATTGGCCGGTGGCGAAATTGCCGGTGTCGGTCAATTTCGTCGGACCCGGCACACCGTTGTTGAGGCTGGCGAAGATTGTCAGTTGGGGGGTTGGATTCGTCGGCAGGAACGTTTCCGTCACGCTGGCCACGCCGCTGGCTCCCGGTCCCATCGGAATCACCGACGGATTGCCAGCCAAAGCAGCGCTGGTGACTAACTTGTCCGGATCGTTTTCCGTCACCTTGAAATCGATCAGCGCGTCCGAACCGCTGCTGCCGGGGAAATCCAGGAACGAGCCCTGAAATTTCAGGCCGATGTCGTTGGTGATCGGGTCGACGTAGGCGTCGACATTGACGCCCCCGGCACTGGGCATATCACCGGTGCCAAGATATGAGAAGTCACTGAACGTCAGTGATCCAATCGTGATCGACGGGTTAGCGCCGCCCGAATGGTCGATCAGGACCGAGAGGGTCGTGGGAGGAATGATAATGGGCGTCGCAAGTGCCTTGCCCGGCATGAATGCCCCAACCGCAAGCGCTAGAAAAGCGCTGCCACACAACACGGTTTTAATGTTCATTTGCGCCTCAGGTGTCTTCCGGGGTGTCAAGTCGTTAGCTTTTTCCAGTTATGCGAATCATTGCATTTGCGCACGCAGAGCTGTCGCGGGAGGTTCTTGGGCCTGCGACAACATCTCGGCGATCAGGCCTTCGTCCGGTTGCGCGAATGACATGGGCGCGCAACAACTCACGAACGACTGATCACAGGGACGTTGCAGATGAGAACCCAGGAGGAACCGGATCGGCTCAACTCGCTGAAAATGAATTGTCGGGTTCTCGGTTCAGATCATTAGCGTTGCCAGCTCAGACCGGGGAATGTTCGCGTTGGCTTTACCTTGTGTGTAAGAGCTCGCCCTGACGAGACACTCGTCCCGCAACAGCCATCTTCGAAGGCATGTTGGCGACGTCTCGGAGATCAGGTCTTCGCCTTTCTGGGCCCGCCAAAGCGCGAACCAACGGAAAAAAGCTGATCACGGGGACGATGCCAAGCGAAATCCAAGAGGAGCCTGTGCTCAACTCAATTGATTGTAGATTTCGCGGTCCAAATCACTGGCGTCGCCGTCTCAGGAGCTTCAGAAGGTGAGGGCACCGAGGCCCATTGCACCACCGCATGATGACCGATCGAGGCGGCTAATGCAACTAGATTCTCAAAATAATTTGGAAGTTCTTCCAGCAGCCACGGAATTCCCGGAAGTCATCGTCCCCACTGGCCCCCTAGGTCGAGGCGATTGTCGATCGGCCGGGCTACCATCCTGCGGGCCGGCTTGAGGGATCGACGGCTTATCCCCTCCCATTAGTTTGGTTGACCCTCGTTTTGCCTGCATGCTATAAGTAAAGGTGAGCGGACAGTTTACGTTTTTTATCGCCAAGGCCGGCGAATCCGCATAACTGGCAGAGTTTCTTGCCGGTCGCGGGTGGGGTGGGGCCCCGACCAGGCATAGCTCCCCGTTTTCCGGCCTAGCAGACAGCCCATAATCCCGGCGTGCCCATGGCCCTCGTGACGATTCGGATCCTGGACGGTGCCGACCGGGGGCGTCTGTACGACCAAATCGCCACGCCGATCACGATTGGTCGTGAGGAGGGCAACGACATCCAACTCGCCGACGAGCGCGTCAGCCGCTTCCATCTGAAGATCCAAGAGGACCAGGACAAGGTCGTCCTGACGGATCTCGACAGCACCAACGGCACCAAAGTCAATGGCGACGACACGCATCTGCGCATCCTTCGCTATGGCGATATGATCACCGTTGGGCGTTCTGTGCTCTTGTACGGATCGCAGGAACAAATCGCGCGACGCCTGGCCAATCTGCGTGAAGCCGAGCCCACGAATCTGGGCACGGTCGGCGGCAATATCGACGACGAGGAAGGCGCGGATGCCAGCCTCGACTTCGAGCTCGGCTGGAGCGGCGCAACCGGCTCGCAAGCGATCCTGCACCGATTATCTCCGCCCGAGCTGCCTGAGCGTTTGGGGCCTTGCCAGGCGGCGCAGCTCTCGGAATTGCTCGAATACCTGCACGTGCGCATTCGCTCGCTGCTCGAGTCGGTGAAGGTCGACGAGAAAAAAGAGCGTATCACGCTCGACGAGCGGCAGTGGCAGAATCTGCTCGACTTGCAGTCGCGCTTGGCCACGTATCTACGGTCGATCGGCCGGCCCCAAGAGGAAGAGTAGCCGCCGGCTGTCGACCCTCGGCCCGTCTTTGCTAGAATTGCTAGCGCCACGAAGTTTCGCGCGCAGCCGGTTCATCTGCAGGGCTGCCGGCATTTGTCTGGGGCCAAAAAATCGCAAGTGCTCGCCTGCTTGCGGTCACATGCCCGAACGGATTCTTTTCTGCCCGAGGGACCGAGTATGACGAGCGGCCGCTTCGTTCATCTGCACTGCCATAGTCATTACAGCCTGCTGGACGGCGCCAGCCCCATCGACGGCCTGATCGCCAAGGCCAAGAACCAGGGAATGAACGCCCTGGCGCTGACGGACCATGGCAATCTGTACGGCGCACTGGAATTCTATGAAGCGGCCAAGGCCGAAGGCATCAATCCGATCATCGGCTACGAGGCGTACATAGCGCCGGGCAGCCGCTTTCAAAAGGACGTGGATGCCAATCAAGAAGCCAGCTATCACCTCACGCTGTTGGCCCAGAACCGCACGGGCTTTCAGAACCTGGTGAAGCTCGCCTCGAGCGCCTTTCTCGAAGGGTTCTACCGCAAGCCGCGCATCGACAAGGAACTGCTCGCGGCCCACAGCGAGGGGCTGATCTGCCTCAGCGGCTGCGTGTCGGGCGAGTTGAGCCGGTCGCTTTTGCGCGGTTCGGCGGCCGAGCCCGATTGGAACGAGATCGAAAAAATCATTACCTGGTTCAGCCAGACGTTCGGCGATCGCTACTTCCTCGAGATTCAGAACAACGGCCTCGAGATCCAGCGGATGGCGCTCGAAGGCACGGTGCGCGTGGCCCAGCGAATGGGCCTGCCGCTGGTGGCCACCAGCGACGCCCACTACGTGAACCGCGAGGACGCCGAAGCGCAGGACGTCCTCCTGTGCATTAACACGGGCCGCTTCCGCACCGACGTCAATCGCATGCGGATGGAAGGAAACGAGTTCTTCTTGCGTGGGCCGGAGGAAATGTATCAGGCATTTCCGGGTCTCGAAGATGCGGTGGCGCGCAGCCAGGAAATCGCCGACTCGGTGTCGATCGACCTGGAATTGGGCAAGCGGCATTTCCCCACGTTCGATGTTCCCACGGAAAAGACGTCGACCGAGTACCTGCGCGAGCTGTGCTTGACGGGGTTGCGCGAGCGATACGCCAACCAGCCCGATTTTCTGGCCGATGGCGTGCTGGCGCCGGTGGTGCTCGATCGTTTGGAACGCGAGCTGGACGTGATCGACAAGCTCGGCTTTCCGAACTATTTCCTCATCGTGTGGGATTTCGTGCGATTCGCCCGCGAACGCGGTATTCCGGCCACGGCCCGTGGGTCGGGCGTGGGGTCGCTCGTGGCGTTTGCGCTGCACCTGAGCCACGTTTGCCCTCTGAAATACGACTTGCTGTTCGAGCGGTTCCTCGACATCAGCCGCCGTGAGGCGCCCGATATCGATATCGATTTCTGCAAGGATCGCCGCAGCGAAGTCATCGGCTACGTCAAGGAGCGCTACGGCGCCGAAAACGTCGCGCAGATCGGCACGTTCGGCACGCTGGCGGCTCGGGCCGCCATCCGCGACGTGGGGCGTGCGCTGGGGCTCACGGTCGCGCGGGTCGATTCGATCGTGGCCCTCGTGCCCGAGACGTTGGGTATCAGCATCGAAGAGGCCCTCGAGGCCAGCGAAGACCTGCGCCGTGCCTACGACAACGATGGCGAAGTGCGCGAGCTCTTGGACCTGGCGATGAAGATCGAGGGCCTGGCCCGCAACGTCGGCACGCACGCCGCCGCGGTCGTCATCGCCGATCGACCATTGAACGAATACGTGCCGCTGCAGCGCGTGCAGGGCAAGGAAGAAGTCATCACCCAATGGGCCATGGGGGACGTGGAGCGCGCCGGCCTCTTGAAGATGGACTTCCTCGGCCTGCGCAACTTGACGATTCTCAGTAAGGCGGTCGACCTGATTCGCGCCACCACGGGGCGCGAGGTCGATCCCTACAAGTTCCCACTCGACGATCCCGAGACGTTCAAGCTCCTTTGCCGCGGCGAGACCAAAGGTATTTTCCAGCTCGAAAGCGGTGGCATTCGCGACCTGCTGCAGCGTATGAAGCCCGACCATTTCCGCGACATCATCGCCACCAACGCGCTGTACCGTCCCGGCCCGCTCGAAGGAGGCATGGTCGACGACTACATCCAGGTCAAGCATCGGCGCAAGCAGGCCGAGTACAAGCACCCGGTGATGAAAGACATCCTGGAAGAGACCCACGGCGTGATGGTCTACCAGGAACAAGTGATGCGGATTTTGAATCGGCTGGGCGGCATCGAGCTGTCGAACGCCTACAGCTGCATCAAGGCGATCAGCAAGAAGAAGCTGCCGATGATCGCCAAGTTCCGCGAACAATTCGTCAACGGCGCCGTCGAGCAGGGGCTCAAGGAGCGTGAGGCCGAGGAATTGTTCGGCATGATCGAGAAGTTCGCCGGCTACGGCTTCAACAAGAGCCACTCGACGGCCTACGCCTTGATCGCCTACATGACGGCCTACCTCAAAGCCCACTTCTCGGTCGAGTTCATGGCCGCGCTCCTCTCGGGCGATATCCAGGGACGCAATTTCAAGAAGAAAGATTCGCTCGTCGAGCATCTGGAAGACTGCCGGCGCATGAACATCACCGTTGTCTCGCCGGACGTGAACCGCTGCGGCGGCGACTTCGGCGTCGAGAACGGACAGATCCTGTTCGGGCTGGCCGCGATCAAAGGATGCGGCATGCAAGCGGCCGATGCGATTTATGCCGAGCGGCGCGCGCGCGGTCCGTTCCGTGATTTGTTTGATTTCTGCGAACGGCTCGACCCAGCCCACGTCAATCGCGGCGCGATCGAATCGCTGGTCAAGGCGGGCGCCTTCGACTTCACCGGCGCGCGGCGGTCGCAAAACATGGCGGCCATCGAGCGGGCTCTGCAATCGGGCGCGTCGGCGCTGGCCGACCGGCGCTCGGGCCAGAAGGGGCTATTCGGCGACGAGGACGAGCCATCCGCGCCGGCCGCGGCCAGCCTGCCCGATCTGCCGGAATGGCCAGAGCGCGAGCGACTATCCGCCGAGAAGGAAGTACTCGGTTTTTATCTTTCCAGCCATCCGCTCGACGAACACGCGGAGACGCTGCGCAACTACTGCACGCACAACACGGTCGAAGCCGCGGCGCTCTCGCATCGCTCCGAGGCCGTATTGGGTGGCATTCTTTCCTCGATCAAGTTCTCGCAGACCAAGAACCCGCGGCCCGGGTCCACGGCCACCAAGTACGCCATGTTCGACCTGGAAGATACGGCCGGCGTGATGCGCACCATCATCTGGCCCGAGGAATTCGCCAACTACGGCGAATTCATCAAAGCCGACGCGATCCTGGCGCTGCGCGGCGTGATCGACAAACGGCCCGGAAGTGAAGAAGCGAACTTCATTGTCAACGAGGTCATGCACCTGCCGGACCTGGCCAGTCGTTACACGCGCGGCGTGCTGATTCGCGTCGACGAAGAGCCGCACGGTGTGCGTGGGCTCGAGCAACTCTACGAAATCCTGCGCGGTTACCCCGGTAGTTGCGAATTGCAATTGGCCCTACGACTGGCTGACGGCAGCCAGGTGACCTGTGCCTGCGACGGGATGCGCGTCGAGCTGAACACCGAGATGCGCGGCCGGGTCGAGGAACTGCTGGGCCAGGGAAGTCTCCGCCCGGTGGCCTCGCGCCCCAAGCCCACGGGCAACGGGCAGAATGGCAACGGTCACAACGGCTACTCACGGCAGCCCGCCGGCGCGCGCCGCTAGCAACAAGGCCGGCACACGCACGTTCGGTGCGATCGCGACATGCTTTTTCGCCGCAGGCGCATAAGCACGCGAAATGATCGGTCGAGCCGCTCAAGCCCTATCGCGATCGTGGTATAGCCAGCGCGCCATCGCGTGTGTCTCGCGCTGACTGACCTTGACACAACACGGCTTTCGCCGTTTGATGCTCCGCCGCAGTCAGCCTGGCCAAGGGCGGGGCCATGCTAGCTTTGCGTCGCAGTTTTCGGATTGCGCATTTGCCCGCCACGAGTCTAGGCCTCGAGAAACTATGGCTGCCAAGCAGAAGGCTCCATTGAGCCGGATGTTCGATCTGCCGCTGCTCATGGCGGCGTGCCTCACGATCGCTTTCTACGCCTTCGTGCATCAACCGGCGATGCACGACACCCTGCTACATAGATACACGACGCATCACGTCGTCGAGTACATCATCGTCGGCTTCTTCATCTGGGGCTTGTGCGACGTTTTCTTCAAGGTTCTGTCGTTCCCGCGGCAGTCACTGGCCTTGCGTCATGACTGGTTGCCGCCGCGCAAAGGGCGCGAGCCGGTGTCTCACGCCGTCGGCCTGTATGGGATTCTGGAAAAGAAGCCCGCCTGGCTGCTGCAATCGCGCGTCGGGCAGCGGTTACTCGAAGCGCTCGGCTACGTGAAGGACCGGGGGTCGACCGACGGACTGGCCGACCATTTGCGATACCTGGCGGAACTCGATGATGAGCGGGCCCATAACAACTACGGCCTGGTGCGGTTTATTTGCTGGGTGACGCCGGTGCTGGGTTTCTTTGGCACGGTGCTGCACTTCGGTTCGGCGCTCGGCGGATTGTCCGTTGATGAGATCGGCGAGCGCCTGCCGACCGTGGTGGGCGAAATGGGAACGGCGTTCAATACCACGACCGTCGCTCTGGCCGCTGCAACGTCGATGATGTTCAGCTTGTTCCTCTGCGAGAAAACCGAGCGCGAGCTGGTTCGCGGCACCGATCGGCTCGCCGAGCGGGAATTGCTGAACCGCTTCGAGACCTCCGACGCCAGCCTGGCACCGTTCTTAAATGCCATCGAAACCGCCAGCCAGAGCATGCTGCGGACGATGGACGAGACGGTCGAGCGCCAATTGGGCATCTGGTCGAGCGCGTTTCACGACCTGCAACGACAGGCCGACGAGCGACATACGTTTCTCACGGATCTCTGGCAGCAGACCATGGAATCGCTGCACCAACGCTTCGAGGCCAGCGATAACGAGCGCGAGCGCAAACTCGTCAAGGTGCTGGAAGCGATGGAATTGCAGCGCGAACAGCACCGCGCCGATGTGCTGACCACTGTCGAGCACGTGACCCGGCTGCAAACCGACCTGACCGAGCTGGCCGCGGCGATCGCCGACGTGGTGCATGGCAAGGGAGAGCTGGTCAAGCTCCAAGCGAGCCTGGCCGACAACGTGCGGCTGTTGCGCGAGACCGGCCAGATCGATCAGGCTCTACACGGCCTGACGGCGGCCATCCATCTGATCACGGCCCGCTACCAGCCGAGCGCGCTCGGCCTCGATCGCGCGGCATAGCATTCGGGCCGACACGTGCCATGCTGGTTCGGCGCAGCCGAAGAAGCATGCGCGTGCAGCCTCCGCCCGACAAAAGACCCGCTTACGATTTCCCCAGCGGCAGTACGACCTTGCTCAACAGGATCGGGACCTTCGTCGGCTTGAGCGGGTTATCTCCCACGGCCACGGTCTTTGGATGGGCGATTCCCAATACCAGCACGCGGTCCCCTTCGGCCAGGCCCGCGATTGGCTCGTCGAGCGGCAGGAAGTATTCTTCCTCCGAGCCGACCAGAGTGATCAATAGGGCCGCGTCCTGGTCATCGCCGTGAAAGAACTTCTTCACGCGACCGAACACGAAGGCGCCGCCGTAAGGCGTTCGATCCTTGCCAGCGTGCGCGTTGATGGGGCGCATCTGATCGTCGTCTTGCCAGTGAATCTTGCGTAATTCGGCCACGACCTTGTCGGCCTCGCGAATCACGGCCTGCTGCTCTTCCATCGGCATCGGGATTTGCACCCCGGGATGCGCCTGTACGTACTTCACCGCCGTGATTGCCTTGGCCAATTCATCCAGCGCTACCCAATCTTCGGCCTCGCGCGGACGCCAGTTCTTGGTCGCCAGCTCGGACGACAGCGTCTTGATGCGTTCCGAGGCCATCGACAACGCTGCGAATTGCGGCTGCGATGGCTCGGGCATGCTCCGCCGCCGCAGCTTCAGCGGCACCACGGCCGTCTCTTGATGACGCGCAAGCTCGTGCAGATGCCGGCTATGGATGGCATAGCCCAGCCCCAGCTTCTGATTAACCCACGAATTGACGCCGATCACCTCGCCGCGGGCGTTGATCAATGGTCCACCGCTATTGCCGGGCGCGATCTTGGCATCGTGTTGAATCCACAGGTCGTCATCGCTGCCTTCGAGCGTCGACTCGAGCCATTGTCGCGTGTCGGCGGGCAGTTGCGTGGTGCGCAGCACGCGCCCGACGATACCTCCTGTGGTCGTGAACTCGTTATCCTGCGGGTGGCCGATGGCATACACCTGGGCCGCGTCGCGCGGTCCGTCCCCGTAATTCAGCTCGAGCGCCTTTACATTCGCGGGCACGCCATTGATCTTGATGATCGCCAGGTCACTGCTGTGGTCGACGGCCATGTATCCTTCGACGCCAAATCGCGTGCCGTCGTTGAAAACGACATCGGCTTTGGCCGCGTCGGAAACGACGTGATAATTCGTCGCCACCAGGCCGCTGGCGTCGATGACGAAGCCCGAGCCCAGCCCGCGGCGATTGTTGAAGTTATCGGAAGTTTCGATTTTCACGATGCCATGCTTGACGTACTCGACCACGTCTTCCAAGGTGGCGCCGGCATCAGGCTTAGCGGTTTCGACAACCTCTTGCTGCGGGTGGGGATTGAACGGGGCTGGATTAAAATCCGCCGCGACACCGGCAGGCTGCTCATGAGGAGCAGGCTGCGAGCTCGCGGTTGGCACGTTCGCCGGCCGCAACATCAGGAACAGTCCAGCGGCCACGAGCGCGGTGGTTGCGCCGCCCAAGGTGATCCACACCCAGGCAGGCGGCGCCGCGCGGCGCGTGCGCCGAACGCGAGGAACCGGCGCGGTGATATCGACGGCGACGACCGGTGCCGCGGTCGATTCCGGCACCGAGACGTGAAATAGTTCGTGTGCGGATGTTGGATCGGCGGTAGTTGGCGCCGCGGACGGGATCGACCCGCACGAGTGACGATCGGGTATCGGAGGCGGCACAGGCACGGGGCGCCGAGTTGGCGCGCTGGGAGACGAGCCCGCCGACGGAATCGTTGCCGCGTTGCGAGTCCCCGCATTCTCGGCGCGTCCCGCTAGCGGAGGCACGCGCAGCGTCGTGCCGCACTTCGGACACTTTCCCTGTCGCCCGGCGAGCTCGTCGCGGACTTCTAAAGTCGCCTGGCAGGACTGACAAGTGAGGCGAATCGCCATCAGAAACCCTTCTGCTCTTCCAGCTCTCCAGCCTAACAAGTCCTACGCTCGCCAGCCATTCGCGGGCCGCAAATTACGAAATCATGAGAATTGGCACCCGAAATCGACAAGCTTTATCGTTTGCTGGCGAAAAGCATGGGCCAGGGACGCTGGCGTCGCCCCCCTCAAAAACGCCCGGCATGGTGGTACAATGCAGCGGTTTGTATCGGAAAGCTCGTACCGAGCCTGTGCCCCCGCGAATCTTTGGGGGCGATCGGACGGTACAGCAGAGATGAGGAGGGCCCGTGCCCTCGGTGTCAGGCAATTGACCCGGCTCTCGGCCCGCAATGCATCTCGTTGATATTCATAACGTCAGCCGCAGTTACGGGCACGTGCGGGCGCTCCGGGACGTGAGTTTCACGCTCGAGCCGGGTATCGTCGGCCTGGTCGGCAACAACGGGGCCGGAAAATCGACACTGCTCAAGGTCTTGCTCGGCCTGCTCACGCCCGATGCCGGCCACGGGACCATTCTCGGCTTCGATATTTGCCACGCCACCAGTGCTCTGCGCGGACAAGTCGGCTACATGCCCGAGGCCGCCGCGACGGTGCCGGTGCTGAAGGGGGTGGAATTCGTCACGCTGGCCGGCGACCTGTACGGGATGCCGCATCGCGACGCCCGGCGCCGCGCCCACGAAGTCTTGAATTACGTCGGCCTGGGTGAGCTGCGTTACCGCCGGCTGGAGGAGTATTCGACCGGCAACGTGCAGCGGTTGAAGCTGGCCGCGGCATTGGTACACGATCCGCGGCTGTTGTTGTTGGACGAACCGACCAATGGCCTCGACCCTGAGGGGCGCGAGGCAATGCTGGAATTGATCGAGGATTTGATCCGCGAGACGGGCAAGAGCGTCATTCTTTGCACGCACCTGCTGCCCGACGTCGAGCGGCTGTGCGAACAGATCGTGGTTCTGCATCGCGGCACCGTGATCCGCGCCGGCACTATGGCGGCGCTGCGACTTGGCGAATCGAATCGCTTCGATATTCGGTGGCGGGGCGAAGGAGCCGGATTTCTTGTCGCGCTGCGCGACGCCGGTGTTCAGGTCATGGCCGGAGCCCATGCCGATCATGCCGTGGTACACGCTCCGGCCAACTGGCACAACTCGCAATTCTTTGTGCTGGCGCGCCGGCACGACGTCGTGCTCACGGAATTGCGCGCCGACGAAGAGGATCTCGAGCGGCTATTCTTCCGCGTCACCGACGACACCATGCCCGCGACGCCGGTCGCGGTACCGCCGCAGGAGCCGAGCAGTGGGCATTGACAACGCGCATTACTACGGGTGGGAGGGAAAGCTGCACTCGCCTTGGTGGGCGACGTTGGCGATCGTGCGCGTGGCGCTGTTGCAGGTCTTTCGCCGCAAGTCGTACTGGCTGGTGATCGCGCTGGGGATTTTCCAGTTCCTGATGTATTGGATCATCATCTACGTGCTGACCCAGGCCCGGCTGCCGGCCGATGCGCAGCACGATTTGTTTCAGTGGTTCGGTTTCAGCCCGCGCGCCGAGCAAGGCGAGGAAATCGGCTACATCCGCTTCATGCAGCAGCAGAGCGTGGTGGTGATGATCTTGCTGGCCTTCTCGGGCAGCTTGTTGGTGGGGGCGGATTTTCGTATGAAGTCGCTCCCGTTCTATCTGTCGCGGCGCGTCGACCGCCGGCATTACATCGTCGGCAAGCTGATGGCGATCAGCGTCATCATTTCCTTGCTGACGACATTGCCGGCGCTCTTGCTGTTTCTCGAGTTCGGCATGTTTACACCCTCGACCGGCTATTGGGCCGAGCATTGGGACGTCGTGCCGTCCGTACTGGCGTACGGACTGGCGTTTTGTGTCGTGCTCAGCATCCCGCTGGTGACGATCTCGGCCTATTTGCAGCGCATGGCCCCGATCGCGATCACGTGGTCGACGATTTTCGTCATGCTGGGACGGCTCGGTTCGTACATGCGCGAAGCGACCGAGAACGACAATTGGAAGTTGATCGACCCGTGGCTCGATATCCGCCTGGTGGGCAAGTTGTGTTTCGGAGCATTCAACGAGCCCGGCGAATACGAGCGTGCCCTCAAGGCGGCTCTGATCTTGGGATCGATCTGCCTGGTGTGCCTGGTGGCGCTGGCGCGCCGGGTGCGCGCCGTGGACATCGTGGAATAGGAACACTCCAGCGGCCCCTGGCTAAAAAAAAGTCGAGCAATCTACCGGCACCCTATGTTTCTCACCTTCGACCACGTCACGAAGTTCTACGGGCCGGTAATCGGCGTCAACAACATCAGTTGCCGGATCGGGCCGGGCATCACTGGTTTGTTCGGCGCCAATGGCGCCGGCAAATCGACCTTGATGAAGCTGGCCAGCGGCCAGTTGCGCCCCAGCCAGGGTGAGGTTCGCATCGGCGATCATCGCGCCTGGTCGACAACCGCCAAACATTATTTCGGCTACGTGCCCGACTTGAACAGCTTCTATGAAGAAATGACCTGCCGTGATTTCGTCTATGTGCTGGCCCGGCTGTATGGGCTGTCACGCGCCGACGCGCGGGCGCGCACGAGCGAAGTCATCGAAGAAGTGGGCATGGCTGATCGCGCCGGTCGGCGGTTGGCCGGTTGCAGCCACGGCATGCGGCAGCGGATCAAGCTGGCCCAGGCCTTGATCAATGATCCGCCGATCCTGCTTTTGGACGAGCCCATGAGCGGCATCGATCCTGGTGGCCGTCGCGAGATTTCGCGATTGCTCTTGGCGCAAGGCGAAAAGGGCAAAACGATCCTCATCTCGAGCCACATCCTGGCCGAGACCGAAACGCTGACCGATTCGGTGTTGATCATCGCCCGTGGGCGCATCGTGGCGTCGGGCACGTTGACCGAAATTCGCTCGCTGTTGGAAGACCGGCCGCTGACGGTCGAAATCGGCTCGTCGCAGGCACGGCAATTAGCGGCCCTGCTGGTTGCCGAGCATGAGGTACGTGGCGTGGAGCTGCGGTCCGACGGCCTGGTTCTCCAAACGCGCAATCCGCTGCGGTTTTTCACGCTCTTGAATGATCTCGTCGCGGGGCACGGCATCGACGTCCACAAGCTCCACACGCTCGACGCCGGCGCGGATGCCGTTTTCAACTATTTGCAACAAGGGGCCCGATGAGTCTGTTTCGCGCGTGGACCACACTGGTCTGGCTATCGTTTCGTCGTTTGCTCTGGTCGGGCAGCACGCTGATGGTGCTGTTGCCGCTATCGGCGTGCGTGCTGTTCCTGATGCGGCGCAGGTTCTGGCGTGAAGAGAGCTCGTTCGAGGCCTTTAACGGCTTCAGCCAGTTCTTGATGTTCGTGTTCGCCTCGTTCGTTGTGCCAATGTGCGCCGTGGCCTACGCAACAAGCAGCATCGGCGGTGATCGCGAGGACCGCACGCTGCTATTCTTGCTGGTGCGCCCGGTGCCGCGACCGCTGATCTTTCTAGCCAAGTTCCTGGCGACGCTGCCGCTCGTGCTGGGGCTCTTGATGGGATCGTTCTTCGTCTACTGCCAACTGGGGGGCGCCAATGGCCGTGATGCGTACGTGCTCTACCTGCCGTCGATCTTCTACATGGCGATCGCTTATGTCAGCCTGTTTCATTTCTTCGCCGTGTCGTTTCGCCATTCCACGATCATCGCCCTGATCTATTCGCTTTTCATGGAACTTCTCCTGGGCAATATGCCAGGCATCGTGAAGCGGGTGGCGATCAACTATTACGGCCGCTCGATGATGTATGCCGCCGGGGTACCCAAAGGGCTGGAACGCCCCGATGCGCAGTGGTTCGAGCCGATTTCGGCCACCACCAGCGCCGCGGCACTTGCGGGGATCACGGTTGTCGGGCTGCTTGTGGCGCTAGTCGTGTTTCAGCGACGCGAGTACACTGACTTGACTTGAAATTGACGACAACTCGCTCCCTTGCCGGGAGGGGCGGGGAGGGCTGATGCGGTCCACTCCGTTCGGCTTTCACCCCTCACCTAACCTCTCCCCTGAGCGGAGAGGGATTATTAGCCACGTTGGAAATCGTTCGCGCGCGTCAACGCACACTTCTCACGCGATGTCCGATATCTGGAGCTTTCATTCCGCCGGCCAGCTCGTATTCGGACGTGGTGCGATTGCGCGCGCTGGCCAGCTCGTCACGCGACTGGGCGTGCGGCGCGTCATGGTTGTCACCGATCAGCGGCTGGCCGATGCGGGCATTGTCGACTCGGTGACGGTGCCGCTCGCGGCGGCCGGCATCGATGCTCCTTGCTTCACCGGCGGCGAGCCTGAGCCGACCCTGGAAGCTGCCGAGCGCGCCATCGCGCATGCCCGCGACGTGCGGCCCGACGCCGTGCTGGGGCTGGGCGGCGGTAGCAACATGGACCTGGCCAAGATTACGGCCGCGGTCCTGGCCCACGGCGGCCGGCCGCGCGATTTTTTCGGCGACGATTGCCTGGCCGGCCCGGTGCTTCCTTTGATTTGCGTGCCCACGACGGCTGGCACCGGCAGCGAGGTGAGTGCGTCGTGTGTGCTCACCGATCGGCAGAATGAGGTCAAGGTCGGCGTGCTGAGCAATTATTTGCGGCCGCGGCTGGCGATCGTGGACCCGCTCTTGACGGTGTCCTGCCCGGCAAAAGTCACGGCCGACAGCGGCATCGACGCGCTGACGCACGCCATCGAAGCGTTCACGGCCGTCGACAATGCGCGGTTTCCGCTGGCCCCCGGCGAAAAGACCGTTTATCAAGGGCGCCATCCGCTGGCCGACGCGCTGGCGGAAAAGGCAATTCGCCTGATCGGGCAAAACCTCGAGCGGGCGGTCTCGCAACCGACGGACGAGGCAGCGCGCGAGGCGATGTCGCTGGGGGCGACGCTTGCCGGCATGGCCTTTTCGAACGTTGGCGTCGCGCTCGTGCATGCGCTCGAATATCCGCTCGGCGGCCTGACACATTGTTCGCACGGAGCCGGGAACGGGTTGTTTCTGCCGTACGTGATGCGCTTCAATCTTCCGCGGCGCGAGCGCGAGCTGGCGCAGATTGCGACGTTCCTGGGTATCGAAACGCAGGGAAAGTCCGAGCGGCAGGCGGCCGAGGCCGCGATCGAGCGCGTCGAGCAGATCAGACTCGCGATCGGCATTCCCGCGCGGCTGCGCGAGCTGGGGGTCACGCGCGAGCGATTACCGATGCTGGCCGAGAAGACCTTGGCGATCAAACGCATCTTGCGCGTGAACCCACGTGCCGTGACGCTCGTGGACCTGACATCGATTTTGGAGTCGGCCCTTTGATGGCGGAAACAGATAAGGCCTCGTCCGGTGCGGCCGCGATCGAGGTGCGCTCGATGAGCGTGGACGATTTTCCCGCCGTGTGCCGGCTGCTCACCGAGTTGGGGCGCCCCGCGCCGACGGACGAGACGCTCCCTCAAGTGCGCCGGGTTTTCGAACGACACCTGGCCAGTGCCGATACGTCCAGCCTGATTGCGCTGCGCGACGGTGCGGCCGTTGGCCTATTGACGCTGCACTTTCGCGAACGGCTGAGCCAGCCGGTGCCCGAGGCGTGGATTCCGGATTTCGTCGTCACGGCGGACGAGCAAGGCCGCGGCGCGGCCCATCTTTTGATGCATCGGGCGATGGAATTGGCCCGGGCGCGCGGCTGTCACCGCGTGGCGCTCGAATCGCACTATCACCGGCACCGCGCGTACCGCTTCTACGCTCGCGAGGGCTTCACCGACGTGGGCAAGTGCTTTTCCCTTCCGCTTGATCCGCCGCCGCCAAGTTGAAAAGCGACGGCTGAAAACGAAACGACGTGCGGCCCCTGTCGATTTTGGGGGCAGTCGTTAGAATGGCGGCTTTCTTCGGGCCGGCGAAGCGCGCGGTTGCCGGCCGAAAGACCGCCGGGCGATCCCCGGCGGCTAAATCGGTAAACGCAACTGCTCCTTCACTGGCCGCTGACTACTGACTACTTCCCATGCCCACCAATGCCACGCAAGTCGACGAGCTGCGCTGGAAGAAGTTTCCGGTGCTGAATGACGGATTCGTCTGCCTGGTGGACGTCATGGGAGACGACCAGTCCGTCGTGCAGGCGGCGCGGGTCAGCTACGGCGAAGGGACGCGCAAGGTGTCGGACGATCGGGGGCTGATTCGCTACCTGATGCGGCATCGGCATTCGACTCCCTTCGAAATGGCCGAGATCAAGCTGCTGGTGCGCGTGCCCATGGACACGTGGCGACAATGGATTCGCCATCGCACGGCCAACGTCAACGAATATTCGACGCGTTACTCGCTGGCCATCGATGCCACGCAGGAAACACCGGCCGACGCCTGGCGCTCGCAGGCGGCGACGAATCGCCAGGGAAGCGGTGCGCCCTTGGATCCGGCCCTCGGCGCCGAGTTGTCGGCCGAGGAGTTGGCGCTGCAGCGCGAATCGCGGCGCGTGTACGAAAGCCGCATCGCCCGCGGCGTGGCGCGCGAACAGGCGCGCAAGGACCTGCCGCTGTCGACGTATACCGAAGCCTATTGGAAGGTGGACCTGCACAACCTGCTGCATTTCCTGGCCTTGCGGATGGACGCGCATGCCCAGTGGGAGATTCGCACCTACGCGGCGACGATCGGCGAGCAAATCGTGCGGCCGCTGTTTCCGCTGGTGTGGGAGGCGTTCGACGATTACCGGCTGCGCGGCCAGTTCCTCACGCGGCTCGATCAAGAAGTGATTCGCCGGCTGCTCGCCCGGCTGGCTGCCGCCGGACGCAGTGCGGCCACGGACGAAGACTTCATGGCCGTGCAAGACGCCAGTTGGGCCGGCCTGGCGCGCTGCCGCGAGCGCGACGAATGCCGCGCGAAATTGGCTTCGCTGGGCTTCTTACCCGAAATCGCGGAAGGAAATCGTGACGATGACTGAGCGCAAATCCCGTACCACGGCCCCGAGCGAATCTTCGGTGACCGAAGAGCTGCTCGCGCTCAATCAGCGCCTGCTCGACAGCATCGTCGCGGCCGATTGGAAGACCTACGAGAAGCTGTGCGATCCGTCGCTCTCGGCCTTCGAGCCCGAGGCCCGCGGACGGCTGATCGAGGGGATGCCGTTTCATCATTTCTATTTCCAGCTCGGCAAGCCGAAGACCGTGCCGCAGGCGACGATGTGCTCGCCGCACGTGCGGTTGCTGGGGGATGATGCGGCGGTGGTCAGCTACGTGCGCCTGGTGCAGAAGCTGGATGAGTCGGGTTCGCCGGTGACGAGCGTGTGCGAAGAGACGCGCGTCTGGCAGCGGCAATCGGGCACCTGGCGACACGTTCACTTTCATCGCTCGAACAATCCGTAGTCTGCGGTGCGCGACGCAATTTCTGCGCTTCTCGGCTACGGCGATTCGCGCTCGCTCAGAACTGCATCGAGGCACGGGCTACCAGGCCGTCGAACGAGAGAATGTTCGAGGTGTCGCTCAAGGCCACGAGTCCACCGGTGCTGGCCAGGTTCGTCCACACCTGGAACATGTAGCCGGCCGATAGCGCCCAGCGCTCGGTGGCCCGCCACGACGCGCCGAACTCGATGTCGGCCACGGTCACCATGCGGGCGAGGTTTTCGTTGACCGTGATCGTGTTCACATTCACCAGATCATTGGCCACGTAACTCCCGGAGTGGCCGCCAAGCAGGATTCCGTATCCGCCGCGCACGTAGAGCGCTGACCATGCGCCGACGTTGCGTCTGGCCTCGAGCGCCAATCGCGGGCCGGCGCCGGTAAACGAGTTGGTCTGATACTGGTTGAACGACGAGGCACCATTGTCGTAGCACAGCGTGGTCGTCGATTGGCTGAAATCCATGATGCGCGCGCCGAGTGAGCCCGTTAGCAGCCAGCGACCGCCGCTGAAGGCGACCGGCTTATACAGGTCGATATCGAACACGTTGAACCGCAGGTGCATCTGGGCGTTAACCTGGTTGCCGAAATCCGGGCCGTTGTTATTGTTGTTCTGGCCGATCAAGAACCAGATGAAGTTGACGTCCGGGATGAATCCGGAGTTCTGCGTCGTGGCGTTGAAATTACTGTTGGCGTTTTCCTGGAAGTGCCAGTACGTGAATTGAATACCGCTGCCGGTCGTCGGCGAGCGATACCCCAAAAAGACGCGCGGCGAGGATTGATAGTTGAAGTCGAAAGTATTCAGCATCGCGTTTGCGCTACCGTTGTCGCCGTGGCCGAACAAGAACGCCGCGGGCTCGCTCATCTGGGGCCGAATGAACAGGTAATCCGCGCCGGCATAATAGGTTTGCGACAAGGTCGTCTGCGCGGCTTCCATCGCTGAGTACGCCACGGATTGCGTGCCGCTTGGTGGCGCTTCGTCCGTCACTTCGTCCATTTTTTTGCCGAACGAATCGCCGAAGATCAGCGGGCTTGTGCCGCGGCCGCGGCCCGGGCTCGGGGCGCTTAGGTCAGTCGGTTTCGCGGGCAGGACGAAGGGCGCGGTCGGCGACACCGGTGGCAACCGCTGGACGATCGCTGCTGAGGACGCGTTCTCGCTGGCGATCGCGGTCGCGGTCGCGAAGATCAGCGGCATGCCCAGCGCAAGAATCGCTGATGTCAAACTCATGCGGTGTTGGGACCACCCGGCGAACATGGCTGTAGCCTCCTCTGGTCCTGCCGCGGGCCAAAGCGCGCAGGATGACAAAATGAAATCCGTGGAAAAAAAGACGCGCAGACGGGGGGCGGTGGGCGCGACGCGAGAACCGCGGCGACTCAGCAGAGCGAAGAGACCGCCCCAACTAGTGGAGGGGTATCGGCCACATCTCGCATGGGAAATGACCACCCGGGGCTCAACTCCGGCTTATAGCGGTCGCGTAAAGTCGGCGGACCCGCTAGCACCGCATGTTGGTAGGATGCGGGAGACGAAGGCAGCTATCGCGCGCCTGCGGAGGAACGACTTCTCCCCTGGCACGACGATCAAGAGATGCGAGCGCTAGCGTTCGACGGAAGCAATGCCGGAAAATGCGCTCGATCGTCGACGGCGCGAAAATCATCCGCCGTGTACGGGCGCGCGAGCGTCATGTTGCGGCGGCGCAGTTGATAGTGGATCACCCGGTACCGGGCGTTCCAGCGCATCTCGCTGATCGTGGCCACGAACGGACGGTTCTTGCCCAGCTTCGAGCAGACTTCGACTTGATCGCCCAGATCGAATCCGTCACCGCGAATCGCCTGCCGCATCGTGGGCCGCACGCGCAGGCGGTGTTTGCCGTAGCTGAGCAGGAGATAAGGCCCCTCGCGGCCGTCGTAGCGAAACACGCGCGTGCTGGGGATCAAGCGCCGCGCCAGACGAATGTCGGCGGGGTGAATCCACCCGTCGCCATTTTCCGGCCAGCGAGAATAGACGCGATAGGCAAGCTCGGTACGCATGGCCCATGCACCTCCCGGGCAATGTCGCATGCCCCTTGAGCGCCGTTCACGGTACTGCACTCTGCAGGTTGCGGCAAGCGTTGGTAGATCGTCGAACCGCCGCCCCCCGTGTGTGGATTGCGGCGCTGACTGAAAAGGCTTTCTATTGATCGGTTTGTATCGCGCTTCGCGTCCGGGGCGTACAGGACTCGTTACGTGGCAATGATAATTCAATAGCTTCCAGGACCGGATCGGCTACAATCGCAACCGGTTTCGACGACCAAGTCCAGCGTCCTTACGGGGGCGCGTAACAAGATGGAGCTGGACGCACATGAATTCATCGTCGCAATGTTGCCGTGTTTTGGGCGCGATCGTTGGAACGTCGTGTCTTCTTGTCTATGGGTCGGTTGCACTGGCCGTCGGACCTAATTACCAAACAGTTAACGACACCACCGCTCCCAATTTTACGGGAGCACCGGCAGGCACGCTCAATGACGTGGTCTCGTTGTCGAGCAAGGATGGGGTTGAGGGAACCGGCACCGTGATTGGCGTTTCTCAGCCGGTCGGCACGGTCTATACGATTTCGATTTTGACGGCCAATCACGTGGCGAACGAAGGCATCACGACGGCAAACTTCGGTTTGGCAGGCGATGTATTGCAGATGAAATTGACGGGCAAGTCGGTAACGTACAGCCTGAATGACCCGAACAATACCCAAAAGCTTCCCGAGGATCTGACGATCGTACAGGCCACGGTTGACACGACGGCGCTCGTGGGAAACGCGAACAAGGCCGCGGAGTTCGCCCTGGTGAGGGCCAACGTGCCCAGCGTGGCGGCGTTTGCCGTGGCGCCCCCCGCATCGAACCCCCATGGCACGGATGTTCCGGACCTGACGATCAAAGCAGCTACTCAATCATTCACCGAATATGGATACGGCAACCAGGGGACGTATGATCCGACCGCGCCTGCGCATTTCACCAACGGCGCCGCAGGGACGCGGATGTTCGAGAACAACGTGACTAGTGCCCTGATCGGCGCCAACGATTCGATCGACACCGGCTACTTCCAGCCCTATGGGATCTTCACGGCCAAAAGTCCATCGCTCGTGGCCGGCGTGGCGCCGGCGAATCCCACGAGCAACGGCCAAGGCACCAGCACGACCGGCGATTCGGGTGGTCCGCTGATGTTTGGCACCGCCGGACCTACCGTCACGGTCACGCCCAATTGGGGCACGGCGCAGCAGAAGGTGCCGACCGACATCCAGCTCAGCTTCACGAATAGCCTGGCGGCTGTCGTGCAAAGCGTGAATCTGACCAGCATGAATCCGGGCGTCGTCAATGTGGGCAACCAGAACCTGGTCGTGCCGTTGGTCGGCGGGGCGGGCGGGTCGCTGGCCTGGGCTCAGACCTATGCCAATAATCCCAATCTCGTGCCCGAACCAGGCTCGTTCATCTTGGCCGGGCTTGGCCTCGCCGGCCTGGGCCTCTTCGCGCGGCGGAAAAAGTATCGCAAGGTCTGATCCGTGCGCCGCGATCCGATCATTCAAAATCCCACAAGCCCCGTCGGGTCCAAGCTGGTCAGACGGGGCTTTTTGTTTTCGCCGCCCCTTGGCTGGCACCACGGTGTGACTAACTCGAACTTTTCACGCAACTCGAACGTCGTACCCCATTTCAAAACGACGCGCCCGGTTCGCTGCGCGCTGATCGCGGTCGCCCGAGGTCCTTCCTTTGGTAGAATGTGAGCCCCGGATGCCGGCGGGAGCAGCGTGGTGCGAACGGGCACACGGCCGCCGGTGTCCCACGAATTGCGTTGCCGTCGGCGCAAAAGGCAACTCGGTTTCAAGCGCCTGTAGCTCAGGGGATAGAGCAACGGTTTCCTAAACCGCCTGGGCCAGTGTTGTAACCCCTTATTTCTCGGCTTTTCCGCCATTTCTATCCGCTACAGCAACACGGGAAACGGTCCCCGTTGCTGCATTTCCCGGACAAATCCGGACAAGAGCGGAAAGGGGTTTCACACCATGTACGTCGATGCCATCCCGTGCGGTCGCCGCTTTCGATTCGCTGTCTACATTCGCGGCCGTGAAAAGCCCTACGTGAGTCTGCGGACGTTTGCCACGCCGCGCATCGCCAAGCGTGCCGGGTGGCGTGAATTCGGCATGGTCAAGGTCTAACCAACAGGGGAAATATCATGCGAGTCACGGCCTTGTGTGCGTTCGCGCTTACCGTTGTGTTGTTTTTGGCTGGGCCTGATCTTACCTTCCTGATTCTAGGTGGCCGATGATAACGACACAAAACCTGATCGAAGCGTTGGAATGGCTGTTAGAGCGCGCGAAGGGAAGCCACGTACAAATTGACATTTGGACCGTCCGCAAGGTGCTGGACGCTCTCAGGGGGACACAACAGTGACAACTAAGCCCGATACAACCAGCCAGGTCTTTGGGGTGTTGTTCGTAGCCGTCTTTCTGGCCGGATACCTGTGGGTCAACACCGGCAGTCCCGCCCCGTCGCAACGTTTCGTCGGACGTGGCGAGCGTGTCACGGTGCGTAACGCGCTTGTGGCGGTGGACTACGAAACGTGGAAGGAAATGGACAAGCTTCAGTCGATCGGCGACACGGCTGGTCTGAACCAACTGACCGATGCGAAGCTGATTACGCGCGCCGGTGGAACGGTGCTAGTGATTGATCCGGGCTTCTGCTGCGCCCGCGTACGCTTCCTGGACGGTCCGATGCAGGGCGCGGCGGGATATCTGAGCGTGGCGTATCTGAGTCGGTAGCCGTTCAGATAACTTGGCCGGACTTCAACAGAGTGAGTTGGTCCGACGACAATCGTGTCTTGTCGCGGTCCGACAACACAATGACGCGACCACTCGCAAGCAATTCCAATTGCCCAGCCGACAAGCGATCCTTGTCGTGCTGCGTCAATTCGATGATTTGCCCGGAAGCCAGTAATTCTAGCTGTTCGGGAAGCAACCGATCTTTGTCGTGCTGCGTTAGTTCGATAATCCGTCCGGAAGCCAGTAGCTCCAACTGGCTGCGCGACAGACGATCCTTGTCCGCCTCAGTTAGCTCAATCTGGCGACCGGATGCCATTAGAACTAGCTGCTCCGGGCTGAGTTGCTTTCGATCCATGATAATTCCGCCGTAATGGTTTCGGGATGGCCAAAAGATGCGCTTACGGAATCCTAGCGCTGGTCGTCGCCGAGTCAACCGCGGTCAGTGCGTACGGTGCCCTGTAGTGCGCCGATCAATTTTTCGTCAAGTTGATCGGCGCGTATTTCTGCGCGCATCGAACCCGCAAGCTGCCGTAGATGCGGGTCTATCATCGCGCGATACCCTTGCACCGATATTTCCCGCCGCTCAAGCGCCACCGGGTTAAGGGTCGAAAGGGTAGCCATCACGGCCATCAAATCATCACACGCCTTAGCTGAAAGCAGCAGCGTCGATCTTGGAATTAGATCATGCAAATCCTTGGCTGCGGCCATGAACTCAGACCAAAGCTTATCAGTCTCTGTGGCCGCTTTGCCTGCCGACGCGAAAAGCAACCAGTTGCTTCCGCAGTTTTGAGCTTTGGAAACTTTGACCACAAGTTCCGTGCAAAGGTCAGCACGACGAATCCATAATTCCTTCGCGTACGGTTCCCACCCGGCGAGACGGCGCAGACGGTCCGACTTACCAATTGCATAGAAACTGCCAAAGATCGACAGCAATGACGACAGCACAGCAATGGATACGGATCGGATAACGTCCACCCACCACGTATCAGGATTCGCCATCTTTGTTGCTCGGCTGGTCTTTGAGGCTGACGAGATACGGTTTTACCTCACCAAATGCAACCACAATCGTCACGATTTTATCGGGTACGACTATCTCGCGAATCATCTTGCCAGTTGCCATTTTCGCTAGTGCTTTGTCGGCTTGCTCAACCGACATAGGGTGCAGAACGGTAGGAACGTAGCCGGGTTGCATCCCGCCGTCTCGGTCGTCTTTGGCCCTTTGATGTTCCTTAGGCGAGATAAACGTCTCGGCAAACGCCTTGCCATTTTTGTCCGTCCAGTCCACCACAAAGACAACTGGCAACTCAAGACCTAAGTCGATCCAGCGTTGAGCCATTGCCCGGACATCGTTGATTGCCTCTTTAAGAAGCAATGCCTGCGGCTCGCGATGCATGTACCTATTCCAGATGCCCTAGGATGTTTGTGACGAATTCGATTCGATTTTGGCAGGCAGCAATCATCGGCGCAATTTGTTGCTTTGAATAGTGATCTTGCTTTGTGAGAGAGTTCGCCATTGGCGGATTCACGCCATAGCCTGGAAACGCCTTGAAATGCTCCTTTACGTAGTTGTAGACCTCACGATCCAAGCTATTGAATGCCAAAACGGCTGCCGTGTCGGAGGCTTCAAGCAATGCCTTCGACTGTTCGAGACGCTGTAGAAACCCTCGCATTTTCGCTCGCTTCATGCTTAGCTCTGGATTGGCGTTCTTTGCCTTTTCCAGTTCCGAAGTGAGCGTTGCGACTTGGCTACCAAGCGACTGGATCGTTTCTTCCTTTGAGGCGAGTTGACCCGACACCTGATCGTACAAGGTCAGATGGGTCTTGAAGACCGCGTAGAACGCGAAAACGACAGCCAAAACGACCCAGCCGACCACTACTGTAAGGAAGGCCCAAACTGTTTTCTCCCAAGCCTTGCCTGGGTCGCTGGTGAAATAACCAAATGCCCAAGCAGCTATTGAGGTGCTGACTAACCCGGCGGCGATTACGCTTACGCTCTTTACGCCGAATAGCTGCGCCGCGTCGTGAGCGGATTGCTTTATTAGTTTTCTGAGATAGTCGCGGCGGTTGTTCATTTCTTCTTTGCCAACAAAACACTGCCGGAGCCGCGCAGGGCAGTTCGCACGGCTCCGGCGAATGTGGGGAAGGGTGTGGGTTACACCCAACGGCAATAGTGTAACGGCAACTGATGGCCAATAAAATAACCGCCTGAGGGTCGCACCCCTCAGACGGTTTGACTCACGGCCCCTAGCCGCAAGCTACGCAGCGAGTCGTGGGTAGGATTCGGCCACCTCTGAGACATACACCTCGGAGCATGCTTTCGCGACGATCAGCCAACAGGCGTCACGGCGGGTTAGGGGAGGGGCGGGATACGCCCCGCGTCCGCTAATGTAACTGCGTTAGCTGGCATCGGCCAGCGGAAGCATCGGCAATATGTCGGGATTCTCGGCGGTCGAATCCTCGCGCGTGACGCGAACAATCAGGCACACGTCTTCCGCGTCGATAAACTGAAGTGACTCGCCGTTGGACAAGGCAACTTGTACATCGGCATCGTCGGGGATTTCTACGTCGTGCCGGTCAAGCAATGCTACCAAGTCGTTTCCGTCGAAAATCAGGCTGTCGTTTCGGACTCGCATCATGGGTGCAACCTCCAAAGTTGGGCAAAAATGTGGGCCACGCGGCCCCTCTGCTCAACGATGCGCTGTCCGTGGACAATGTGAAGTGCAGCCGGTTCTGCTAGTTTTGCTCGCGGCAACGAACGTGCCGGGAATGATGGCAAACGTACGTCAAAGCTGGTGATAAAGCGTCAAAGCTGGTGTAAAACGCTCCATCGATACGTATAGGCGGAAAATCGCATTCTTTAGCCGGCCGCGCGGCGCGCAACAAAATCGGCACAACCGATTAGCCGGTCGTGCCGAAAAGATTTTTATGCCGATTCCGCGAGCCGTACCTAAAGCAACGCTTGCGCGGCCATACTCGCGAATCGTCGCGCGGCGTCACGGTCCTGCGCTGCCATCTGCCGTCGCTGCTGCCAGTACGGGACGCCGCGCGGCCGGTGACAATCCACGATGACGAGTCCGGCCGGGATGCGTTTTTCGCGGCATGCGGCATTTAGGACGCCAAGCACGGATTCTGGCTTGGCGTCTTGGCCCGTCACGATGTAATCAATTGATTGCTCGCCCCGATGGCCGCTGGCTTGCGAAAACCGCCAGCGCTTGCCCAGCAGTTCCGTTGCCCAAGCCTCTAAGTCTTCGACGCGGACTCGCGTCACGCTCTCACGCACGAAATCAATCACTGTTAAGACTCCCCAAAAAAGAACACCGTAGCCCGATTCGGTCAACGGGCTACGGCATTCCAATCGATGTACATCTCGTAGCGGGCGTCCACTACGGAGCACTTGATCTTTTCAACTTTGTCGGCCTGGCCGAAGTTGAAGACGCGGACCGCGCTATTGTCCTTGCCCGACTTGGGCAAGAGACAACCAAGGAAGATTTGCGAATCGGGATCGTCGGGGTTGTAGTCGGTCAGTTCCTGGCCGTAGTTCCACACCGGGATCGGCGAATCCATCGCCTCGTTGAACAGGCCCTCGTAGGTGAGGATGTCGAGTCCGTTCTTGTTCGGTGTGTCGTAGCGGCTTAAGATCAACACGTTGGCGTCGATCAGGATTTGGTAGTAGTTCGCGCTACATTCCTTGGTAAACGGTCCCGTGATGCGAATCTCGACCCGATCGGTCGCTTGCTGGAAAGCTGTGGTGCGATCGTCGAGATGATCGACCAGGACGGCTAATCCGGCTTGCGTGGCGACGGTCTTCAGATGATGGGCGACCGATGAGAAGGTCCATCGTGCCCAGTTGGGATTGGCGGGCATTAGTAGGCCGAGACTCGATAGAGTCCCTTTTCGAGCACCCCATCTTGGACCATCAGGCGCAAGAGTAGCTCAATGTTACCGGTAATCTGCCCCTCTCGAATTCGATCGACTTGCTGCGATAGCGCGGGATGAATCCAGTCCCCGGCCCAAAGCTCGATTGTGGGGCCGGCCAACGGTCGCACAGAGTACAGCACGTCGTAGCGCGTATACCCGAAATGCTGTGAGATACGCTGACTGAGTTCCCGGGACGTGATATCAAAAACGTTCATTATGTTCCTAGATCAGCGACGTGCCGCGCCGCGCTTCGCGGCGCAAGAGTTGTTGAATCTCGCGGGCCGTGGCCTGCGGATTTGCGGATTCAGTGATATTGATTCCGCCGTTGAAGGTGACACTGCTCACCGGCCCACCTTCCGCCCGGTAAACGGGGCGATCAGCATTCATGGCGACCAGTTGCGAATAGAACTTTTGCGTACTCGCGGCGTTCATCACGAATTCGCCCGGTGAGAGCATGGCCGGAATGGTGTCCGTGCCACGCGCTTGACCGCCGGCAGAGAAGTAGCGGCCAATGACGCCACCATAGGCTTCGTTTTCCGTCTCGGCCGCAACCTTGGCCGCCACACTGACGGTATACTGCTGCGAGTCCAAATAGCCCTGAATCTGGCTGCTCATCCCGGACAGCGCTTGGCCTGACGCTTCCAGGTCGTTGATCCGCGTTCCTGTAACGGCTTGTTGCAAGCGCTGCTGAAGCTTGTCGAAGCTGAGCACCGTCGAAATATCAAAGTGACTACTAGGCGAAAATAAAACGCTGTTGAGGTGTGCCAAGTCTTCCTGGGCCGCAGCGCGATTCTTGGCGATTTGCGCTTCAGGCAGGCGGTTTCCCTGGCTATCAAATTCTCTCAAGTTATCCAGAAAATGCTTGCTCGTCTTGGCGATATCATCGACTCTCGCTTGTTCGGCCGCGGCAGCCGCGTTTGCCTGCAATGCGATTTGTGCTTTGAGGGCCGCTTGTGCGCGCGTAGCGTCCGTCTGACGACGCAAGACGCTTTCAATCTCGCGCTCTCCCTGTAGTTGCGCTGTGCGGTTGCCGGATGACTGGGCAGCCGTAGCCGCTTGCTGCGCGAACGCTTGGGCGCGCTGGAATTCCCGGCTAGCTAGCTCAATCTGCTGCGGCGTTTGAGCACGCGACAGCAGCCGCGATGCCTCCGAGGATAGACTGTCGGCGCGGTTGCGGTCACGCTGCGACTGTTGCAACTGGCTGAATCGCTTGTTGGCGTAATTGAAGCGCTGATCGCTTAACTGTTGGGCAAGATCGTTGGCGTGCTGTTGATCCTTGATTGAGTCTTGCGCCGAAGTCTGGGAGAGCCGTTTCAGGTCCTGGGCGTATCTCTGGCGCGCTTGAAGGATGCGCTCCAAGGTATCGTGATCGTCGCGGACTAAATCCGCGTTGGCTTGCTTTGCCTTTTCGGCAGCGCTCACGGATGTTTGCAGTGCTTCGGTACCAATGCCGGCCGGGTCGAATTTGACCGTAGCGGCTGTCTCGCGAATATCCTTAAGCTTCTTCAAGCCTTCGTCGTACTGGTTTAATTCCGGCTGAAAGGTCGCGCGCGTGACGAAATTTGATGCTTGAGTGTCATTGACTAACTTGGCATGCTCCGCGACCAAATCGTTAAAGTCTTTCTCAGTGATTTTCGCTTGATGCGATACGGCCGCATAGTGAGCAACAAACGCATCAAAGTCGGATCGCAATTGGTCAGCGAACGGCGCGCCGGATCGCGCGCCGCGGTTCGCATCGCTCTGGGTAACAATTTGCTCGGCTTCTGCACGGAGATTCGCCAGCCGTTGCGTCTGCACTTCAATCTCATTCGCGCCGCTCTCGTTCAATTTGTCGAGATTCTGTTTGTTCAAGGCTTCCAAGGCCTTTGATTGCGCGGATTGGTCGAGAAGATTGGCATTGATGAATTGGCCAATCGAAACGCCAAGTCCTTTGGCGACCGGAACGGCCGCTAGTCCCGCCAGTGCAGTAGAAAAGCCGACACCGGCAAGCCGCGCTGCGCCTAACTGCGTCGTTATGAGTACAAGACTGGCACCAAGCCCTAAGAGAGCCGGGCCGGCAGCGTCGATGACAGACGTGGCATTCTCCACACCGCCAGCCCAACGGCTGAATTCGGCTGCGGCTTTGACGGCCGCACCGCCCACACCGTCCGTGAGTGCATTGCTCAGCTTGTTAAGATCGCTCTCGACGCGCTCTGCGTCCGTGGAAATGCGCCGTAAGTAGACGTTGGCGTGATCGGACGGGGTGAAATTGGAAATCTTTTGCAGATGCTCTTGGTACGTGTCAAAGCCTTGTTGTGCCTCGCCGAGTACGCCTTTGATGGCGCGTACATTCGTGAACAGTCTCGCGATGCTTTCGGCCGAGCCATCCGTTGTACCGATCAAGGCACGCAAACCGCCGACAAAGCCGAGTGCTTTGACGAGCGCTTGGGCGTTTTCAAAGCCCAACAAGTGCATTGCGTCGGCGGTCGCCTTTGTCGGCTTCAATAGGGCAGTAATTGCCGCGTTCTGTTGAGTCGCGGCCTCTTCCGGGCTGACACCACGTTGCGTCAACGTGCTGAAGCCAGCTAACACCTCTTCAGGCTTGATTCCGAGCAGATTCGCGCCGGGAGCAACCTTAGGCAAATTCGCTGCCAGTTCAGAGCCGACGATCTTGCCTAGCTCGACGGTCTTGAAGAACTCCGCAGCGCGCTTCTCCGCATTGGGCGCGGATTCACCAAACGCATTTAGCGCAGTGCTGAGCAAGTTGACCGTATCGACACCTCCGGCAACGGTCGTCTTCGCGAGCTTGAACGATGCTTCCAGGATTTGCAGTTGGTCGCTGGCGTTCGTAAAACCGTTTGACAGTACGTCGTATTTCGCCTTGGCCACGTCGAGTAGCGGTATGTTGTAGGCGTCACTGAGAGAGCGAACATCTTTGGCTAATGACTCGATGGACCGGTCGCCTGCGATCGTCTGGATATTCGAGACAGCTTTTTGAAAATCGAGCGATGAATGGAGAGTCTCGCTAATCTCATTGCGGACCGTGGACATACCACGCACGATGGCTTGTGTGAATACCACACGGCTAAGCAGCCCGAGGCTTACCGTCAACTTATCGACATTCACGGTTGACGCGGCTGCACCCTGTCCCAAGTCCGTGCGCAGTGCATTGCCAACTTGCTTGGCTGCGGCGCTTGCATTCGAGCCAGCACTGTTGAAGAGGTTTATTGATCCTGCAACGGACGTGAATCGGGTTTGGAGATTCGTCAGCGACGAATCTAGCTGCTTACACGCTTCAAGCGCCTGCGAAACGTCAAAGCCAAGCTGTTGGTTTAGGTCGGCCATTGGTCGGACTCTGTAAGTGCCGCCGGCACCGGGTCGCCCCGATGCCAGCGGTTCGGGAAGTTATTGGATGGCGGCGCGCTGCTGCTCGATGGCCTGGGCCTTAGCGTCGATCGCTGCCGATTCGGCGAAGTATTCGGCTAGGCTAGCGTCCAGCGACTCGCGAGCCTGCTGGACCAGTACGTCCATTGCGGCGTAGTAGCGGTCCACGTCGTAGGTCGTGGTCAGGGCGGCTTGGTTGTTTCTGGCCTGCTGTTTGAATTCGTCGGGAAGCGCTTCGATCCAGGCGGCCGATTGCTTCAGGGCGGCTTGGTAGGCAGGCGATGCCTCCAGGGCTGCGATTCGCTCGCGTTCTACTTTCTCGGCCGCATTTTGTTCATCGCGAGATGCGGCTAAATCTTTGAAGCGTTTTCGTGCGCCCTTGCTCAAGGTGACGGACTCGCTGTCCAGGATTTGGCGGAAAGGATTTTCCGCCGCAAGCTTGGCTTGTTCCACTCGTCTGGCTTCGGCCGCATCGCGGTCTAACGCGCGCTTCGCGTCGATGCCGGCGATCCGGGCCTCAACTTGTTCGCGCGTGACCTGCGTCTGTGCTTCACGGCGTTGCTTGCCGCTCAATGCCGCTTCGTTTTGTTTTCGCAGGATATATGCCTGGGTGTCTTCGCCAGGCATGCGGCCTACCTTTTCCTGTAGGTTCGCTTCAATTTGTTCTCTGGTCAGTTGGGGCATTGTTATCTTTCTCCGACTGGGGCTGTGTTTTGGGCGCGGCGGCGGCGGCCAATCTCTGGCCCTCCGCGTGCTTCTTTGAGAGTCTCGCTTGCTCTCGTAAAAATTGTCGGCGTGTGGTCATCGTCCACCCCGCAACCAATTGATCGCACGCTGGACGAACCGGAATAGTCGGCGAACGACACCGGCACGGATTACGATAAGTGTCGTGGTGTGCTGCTCCCATCGGCCCAGCCACCGATCCGGGCGCTTCAGCAGCGGTGTACAATATCGAGTCTCATTGTGCGCGGGGTTAAATCGCTTAGACCTTGCGTCCGGCTGTACCGAATCGCCGCAAACAAGGAAATGCGTCGGCAACGGTTCGCGATTCTGGTGCGGATCGAACGGGCAAAGTTCTAGGCCCGGCACATAGGACTCCAGGAACCAAGCGCGATGAACTACGCCATCTACGACACCGACAGCGAGCAACGTGCAGCCAGGTATCGAGTGTCGCGCGTGCTCAAAGAAGGATGGGCCGTACTCATAACCGCTGAAGTGCTCTGTCTCTCGAACGTAATTGAATTCGTTCGGATGAAGTCTCGCAAAAATGGTTTCCATCAAACACCTATCCAGGCAACTTGCTGCCCATCATCTTCCGCCGCTACCCACACGAATGACGGATCGTCGATCGGCAAACTAATGGAAAAACCCGGCCGCAATGGCATGCCGTCGCTGATCGACACCGTAGAAAGTCCAACGTAGACATTCGTCGTGTTGTTGGGATTCGCGACGATATCGACGCCCCGGAACAACTTGTTTGTGTTGTCGAGTGTTCGGCGGCCCGTCAATGGCACCGGCACTAGTCCGACAGTCGTACGGCCATAGACCATGCCTCGCGTGTCAGAAACTTCGCGATCTAATTCGATACCCACTAGAAACCTCGCTCGTCATACTGATCTGCGCGGTCCCACAAGTAAGCCACACTCGCCTTAGCCGCCGGAACAACACGACCGCCATAGAAGAATGCTGGCGAGAGATTCCGTAGGACCGTGCGATACGGATTCGATTCGCCGTATGCATCATCTGTCGGCAGCTTGAGCGCTTGCGCACACCGGCAGTACAGTTGAAGTTCGGGCAAGTCCGTGTCACGCTCGACGATTTGGTAAACGTTCATCGCTGGCCCGCCGCGTATCGAGCGCTGCGCGATTCGAGCAGTTGCAGGATTTCTCGCCGGAGCGGCGAGTCCACGATGACAGATTTGATTTTTTGCGCGGCATCCTCGTACGGATTCGATGCAACGAGCGCAGCGCTCGAATCGTAATGCTGTAGTAGCTGTAGGATGACGTGCAGGACCCCAGGACCGTCGAGCGCGGGAACGTGCGTCGGATCGAAAAGGTTGCTCGTGACGAGCGAATAGCTTGTGGACATTTGGTGCCTTTCGTGGGAAATGCGCGGCTAGGGTGAGAGCCTAGCCGCGCCCGATTTCGCGCGACCCCATGACCCAGACAAATCGCGCGAAGTAGAAGCGGCCGTGAGGGCGACAAGGAAAAACACCTCTCACGGCGCGAGCAGCGTAGCACCTTGATCGCGACTACGCGCTCAGTTTTTGGGAAGCGCAAAGAAGAGCCAATATGAGATACACCTAGGACTTATCCGACGCACACTGGGGATGATTTCGCGACGATCGTGGCTCCGATCGTCGCAGGGGGACGGTAGCGAGCCGACCACGCCCAGGTGTACGGATTGTGGACCCCATAGATGGTCCGTGCGAATGGGGCATTCGCCCCTCTATTATCTATGTCACGGGGAGGGCCACAAATTGCACAGAATCAGGAAAAATATCGCTTTTTTATCGCATTCAGCCGCCGCGTCACGGTTGCCGGATCGATTCCTAGTTCAGCCGCGGCCTCCTTGCGGCTGTATCCCGCGGCCCGCAGTCGCACGATTTCGGCGTCTAGTGGGTCACACGATGCGAGTATGTCGTCTTCCAGTTCCGCCGCGGCGTCAGGATCGTAGATGGCTCGCTCGACTGCCCCTTGATCCGATTGCGGTTCGCGGGACTCGGCGCGGATATGCCTCTGCATAGCAGTACAGATGATGCCGTACAGGGTTTTCTCATCGATGGGGCCAGCTTCGATGTAGGCAAGCTGGCCGACGCCCCTCAGTTCGTTGTACCAGCGGTCCGGTTGTAAACGCTTACGCTTTATTGTCGCTTTCGCGGCGCGCTCGACTACAGCCGGGAAATGTGTCTCCCATTCGTCCTTAAATTTCATGTTTTGCCGCGGCGGTCCATGTTAAAACGCCTACGAGCCCCATAGAAAAAAGCATGGTGCAATCACACCGGGGGTGTTGCCGGACGCTGCTATACGCAATCCTAGGGCGTTTGGGACGGGATTAGGCAGTGACCGGCCTTAGAAGACCGTCCATGACTGTCCACGCGGGCCGCGTCGGGGTGACCCGGTGCCAGGACAGATTACCGATGTACCGGCGGTTGCCGGTGTGCCGGCCGTACGGGAAGCGTGCTGGAATAGCTTTCGCGACCCGCGTGCGGGTCCACTCGCGGCGCTCGCTTTTGACTAGCGACCGCAGAAAGCGCGCATAGAAGTCCGTGAAAAGGATTTTTGCGCCGGCTACTTCGTAGCATTCGGCAGCGATGAACTGCTCAACGATGGGACTAGTCTTGGCATCTGCCAGTTTTTGGATCGCCCGTGCGATTTCGTCGCCGGTCAGCGTGACTGGGCCCGCCACAGTAACAACATGTAAATTCACCCTGATGCTCCTGTCTCAAGTTGTAATTCGCCACACACACACACTTGTTAGGTGCAGCCCAGACCGATTTGGCACACTCGATTCTGGAATTTTTTTTTGCGTGCAGGTGTGCCAGATTGCTCCGGGCTGCACCTAACAGGCATGGACTTAGACAGACTGAGACAGGACTACGTTGTAGTAGGGTCGGCGGTAAAATGTGCGTACGGGCTGCTCCGTGTGCATGGCGACACACTGTACGCAATCGCTGAGGGGCACCCCCGCGTGCGGAATCAGCTTCGCGCGCTGCCGCGCGCGGTCCAGGGGCCGGGGGAATGCGTCATACTCCCCGCCGAGCAGTTTCAGGCCGCGGCCGGGATCATGCGTCCTGTCTGCCAGGACCGACGCAGGAAGGGGCGACACGCCCCGCGACCGCCCCCGTCACGGGATGCCAGCGGGCGGTTTCGCTCGCCGCGGCGATGAGTTAGTTTTCGAGTTACTTTCGGGGTAACTTCTTTTTCCCTTACAGACATCAATATATTTTTCTCTATAGGGTAGGGTAGAAGTTAATAAAAAAAAGCAACTATCGGTGGAAATCGAGCTATTGCGTTCGCGTAAATCCTTGATATATAAGGACTTAGCATCGTTTTTTCCGCCGAGTTACTTTTAGAGCCGCCGGAGCCCGGTCGAGTTACTCGAAAAGTAACTCTACCCCTCTGACGGGTTATGCGATAGACCCCTGATTTATGGGTCATCTTGAGGCCCAGGCACGTCCGCCGCGGCGAAACGCCTAGTTTCTGGGCACGCACCTCGGCCCTCCGCCGGCCCTCCGCCGACCCTCCGCCGGCCCTGGATTTCCCGGATGAAACACGTCCCCGGGGGCCGATCGCTAGTTTCTAGGCACGCCCCAGACGAAAGAGCAACGGCCGCGCAACCCGCAAAATCGCCGCCACCCCACCGAAGATTTGACCCTGCCCCGTCCCCAGGTCCGGCAACCCGCCAGACTCCGGCTACGCACACCGTTGCTCTATGCTCGTTTGGTGCCTGGATTCCTGGGGTCTGCGGGTCACTTTGTCCGGGACCTGTCCGCGTCGGCCGTGCATAGTGTACATGCGATCAGTACCGGTTGTAACGATTATGACGGTTGTAGCGGTTGTGCCGGTTGTAGCGAGTTTGTGGGGCCGATAAGCACAACCGCGCATACACGCTCCCATAACCGCGCGTTGGGGGCACTCCTACCACCCCCAGGCACCAGCGATCCGGGCATCTATATCGCGGTGGCCGGATCACGGCGCAGTCTCGGCTTTTTTTTTTTTTGAAATTTGGTGTGCCAGTTTGCGAGTTGCTGCACCTAACAAGCATGGGCCGCAGGCACGTCGCCTGCGGACAGATGGAACCAAAGATGAGGTGCAATCAATGGCCGCTACCAACATCAGCAAGCTACTGCGAATTGAGAATCGTGCAATCTTCGATGCCGTGAATGAGATTGTTTGCGACGTGCAATGCGACGGCATGTTTACAAACAAGCGTTATGACAGGATGTACATCCGGGAAGTCCTAGAGTACGGCCGATTGGTGAGCGAACAACTTTGCGAAGGCTTCCAAGGATTTGAGGCCGACCCGTGGCCAGGCGACAAGATGATGCTGCGGCAACCTAATAATCTCATCTACTTCTTTTGTGACGACGGCCAGTGGTACTCGGCTTTCAATGGGAAGTTTGACCGACTTCTTGAACCGATGCCCGCGCTGCCAATTGGCGATGCTGAATCGGCCATACTAGACAGTATCTATTACGGTGCCGATGACAGCAGCCGAAACGCATTGCTCGTTTAACAAAATAGCGGACCCCAGTTGATCCAGAGTCCAAAGCCAACAACCCAGAGCCAACAACGCCTAGGCCGATTAGGTTCGGCAACGGCCCAAGCGCCAGCGGTACAAGTGCTAAGCGATCAGCGATCAACTGGGGTCTTTTCAATTCATATGACAGCAGCAACAAGAATCGCAATCGCCCTGGAGCGCATCGCCGATCATCTCGATAGGGCGAAGCCGCCGGCACCTTTGACCGCTGAACAAGTCGCCGAACGGCTAGGCGTCAGCGTCGATAAGGTCTACCAGATGGCCCGCAAAAAAGAATTGCGGTCCACGAAACACGGACGCGCGGTCCGGTTCGCGGTTGCCGATATCGAGCGCTATCTAGCGGATCAACGGCCACGCCTCATTGCGTAGCCTTGTCGAGTTCGTCACGCAAGAATTGGTGCTGTCTCTCTAGATGGCCGTACACTCTGCGGACCATTGTCCCATCGACGTGGCCCATTAGTACGCCAGTGGTGTCGGCAGTAAGACCTCTCCGTAGCGCACGCTGCGCAAAACGATGGCGAACAGCGTAGGCGCACAGCCCGTTGATTTTCAGTTTGTTGCGTAGCTTTGAGAATCGCTGCGCAATTGCTCCGGCCGTGTACTCTTGACCCTTGCGACCACGGAACAGCGGTCCGGTCGGATGCTTCTTCGACAGTCGGTCGATAATCTCGGCAGCAGCGGAATTCAGCCGAATCACTCGGCGAACCTTTTGACCCTTGCTGTTCTCGCGCTCCAGGATCAAATCTTGATCCTCTCTGTGTGCAGCGCTGACACACCGCACCTCTTGCGGCCGGCAGCCGGTCGCATCCAAGAACTTCAGCACGTCCACAAAGTCAGCTTGCGCAGCGTCCAGGACGCGCTGCCAGTCAGCATCGGAAATATCAACTTCGCGTGGTATGACTTGCGGGCGCTCAATGCTGACCACGGGATTGATTGCCAGACCCTCGACCAGTTGTTGCTTGATTGCCCAGTTGAACACGCGGGCTGCGGCAGCAGCACAGCCATTCTTGTACGTTGATCCGCCCGGAAGGTTGTCTATCCAGCTTTGGATATGATGGCCCCGCGCTTCGTGGACCTTTACACTTCCGCAGTGAGCGACGAACGGGGTCAGTCGCTCCAAGTAGGTCTGGTGAGTTCTAGGCTTCTTCTTCTTCTTTGCCCAGTCGAGGAATTGTTGGCAGAGTTCCTGTATTGTGGTGGCGGAATTGACTGGCTGCGCACCTGCCATCCGTTTGTGATACTCACGCTCGGCGGCTTCCTTGCTACTTTTGCCATCGTTGTCGAGGTATTTTCCGTTGGCATCCTTCTGGGTCTTGGCCAGCCGGACGGGTTTGCCACCCGGACCAACGTCCGCATACCATGCGTGGTGAGACTTCTTGTAGTACGGCAGTTTCATGCTTGCTTGCCCTCCTATCTGTACTATACTTCATCCGGACAGGAATCCGGACAAGTTCACAGAAAAAAGAGGGTTTTGCGCCTGTAGCTCAGGGGATAGAGCAACGGTTTCCTAAACCGTAGGTCGCAGGTTCGAATCCTGCCAGGCGCACTCTTCGGTTGACGACTTAAGTGCTGCGCCGCGCTTTGGCGGTGGCCCGCGGTCGGGTCGGCGTGGGCTCTTTCACCGGAATCGCGGTCGTTGCGCGCTTGGCGCGAACTTTCGCACGCGGCGCGTCCATGAAGCCCGGTGGGCGGCGGCGCCCCTTGCTCTCCAGCTTCCACTCGAGCAGGTCGGCCAGCTTGTCGACGGCCTTGAGCGTCAGACCACGCTGACCTGACATGAACCGCGATAGCGTGGCCTCGCTGATGCCGGTGCGCTTCGACAGTTGGTAGCGCGTCAAGCCGCAGCCGCCAATGGCGCGGCGCAGTTGCTCGCTAAAGTTTCTCTTTCGGTGCGTTCTTCGGCTCATACGTAAAGCCTGCTTTATACTTTCCGTTCTGTCAAGTACGGGCCCAACGTCCCCAGGGTGTGGGGTGAAAGCTCTGAGGGGCCCATTGCCGGCATCGACTGCGGCAGACAGAATTGGGGCGGATCGCCGCGATCGCCCAGGGACGAGGTCAGGCATAAAGGCGGCTTTGCGTCGTGGCACGGATTGGATCGTTCAGATGAACTTTCGAACGCGCAGGTGGTTAACCGACGTGACGCAGCAGCAAGATTCAGCCCACGTTCGACTTCCCCGCTGTTCGGCCTGTTCAGTTGTGGCGGGGACGCTAATGGCCGCGCTGGCATTATTGAATACGCGCAGCCTCGCGACAGAACTCGACGAACTGGACCCTGCCTATCATCACACGGGCGAGCTGGCGGGATCGCTTCGCTCGACTGATCCGCCGCCGCTTTTCGATGCCGATCCGCACCATCTTTGGAATCGGCTCTTTGCCGCCGCCACGATCCGCAAAAGCCACCTTCCTTCGCGGCGCAGTGGTGCGCCGGTCGAGCGGATCGAAGGAGGAGACCGGATCGAATTCTTCGGCTGGGGCGGCACCACGTATTGGGACGACCCGGAGCCGATGGCGCAGCTGACGACCCTGCTCGATCAATTCCTCGACGGAGGCGACAAGCTGAAAAGCGAGCCCATGGCGCGGGTGCTGCTACAACACGATCTGTGGACGTTGTTCGATTTTCTGATGGGCCGCCACATCGCCCGTCAAGGCGACGCCGAGACGCGCAAGCATCGTGACGAAGTCTGCCGAAGACTGGCGCACGCCATCCAAAGGCTCGCGTTGCCCGCCGAAACGCTATCAAAACTTCCGAATAACTATGCCTTGGCGGTTGAATCCGGTCGGTTTGCCGCGACGCATGACTTCGATCCACAGCGCCACTATTTGCCACCGACACTCCTCTCAGGGAACGAGGATTGGCAAGAGATCGACTTCTATCAAGCGCATCGCTCCGAGGATGTCGAGCGGCGGTACGTCTTCTTGCACATGCGGGCGTTTCAGGGACGCTCTTACTTTCGCGTCTTCTGCCGCTTCCCGGGCGGCCGTGCCCAGCTCGAAGAATATCTGAAGCAGCTAGACGATCACGGGATCGACTGGCGCGCGTCGGCGCAACATGGCAGCATCGCGCTCACGCCCGAAGCGCCGCATCTGCCTGCCGGAACAGAAGTGGCGCTCGTGCAATTCCTGATCGCGCTCGATCCGGAATTGCATATGGTTCCGACGTCGCTCGTCGAATCGGTGCGCCTGCTGGTGTTCAAGAACGCCGACGGCACGCCGGACCCTGGCACCAATATGGGAAATGGCGTGAATGCCGCCAAATACACTCTCAAGCGACGCCTGGCGCTGGCCGAGGGGGGGATGCAACACGGCGGTTTACATCGCGAGCCCGACGATCTGCCGGTCTATCGTGTGCTCTTCGAAAATGAAAAGGCGCCTGACTGGGGAACGCGCGGTCGCTATTTCAAACTGGTTGCCGATTGTCGCGCCTGCCACTCGGGCGCCGCGCAAACGGGCGTTCAGTCGATCGGCTCGCTCGTCAATACGGCGAGCATCGATTCCGGGGCGGCGCTCGGTGTCTCGCGTCCGCTGGCTGTTGGCGAACCCAGCCCCCATCCCGCGCGCACCGTCAAGTGGAAGAGCGCCGAAGAAACCTACCGGCGGCTGCTGGAATACGTGGAAAGGTGACGTTGCACCAGTGCCCGGCAGCGGCACGAGCACGCCGGTGGTGCGCGCACAAGTCTCTGTGGTGGCCGAGGGCAAGCCGCGCGCGGTGGTGGTCACCGCGGTCCGTCCATCTCCGGTCGCTGCCTACGCGGCCGAGGAACGGATCGCGCGAAGCGCGATCCTTCGCCCGAGTTCGCCGAACGTGTGCGATTCTTGCAGTCCGGCCTGCGGCATTCTCTCTTGTCTTTACGCTTGCAGGCTGCGCAGGGCAGCCTCAGACCGCTGCCGCCGACCGTTGGCGCCGACCGCGCGAGCCTCGCCCGCCCTTGGCCGGGCGGGCTTGCTTGTCGAATCGTTGATGGCGCCCGCCATGCCCACGCGGCGGCCGCGATTGGCCCGAGCGCTGGTTCGATTTGTTGCCCGCTTGCTTGGGCCGCGCTCCGCCGAGCAGCGGCGCGAGGGCCGCGTGTTCCTTGTCGACCGTGAGAGGGCGGCGAATCAGCCGTTCGATATCTCGCAGGTACGACCGTTCGTCGTGGTCGCAAAACGACACGGCGATTCCCGTCGCTCCCGCGCGACCTGTCCGACCGATGCGATGGACGTACGTTTCGGCCTCGTTCGGCAGATCGTAGTTGAAGACGTGCGACACGCCGTCGACGTCGATGCCGCGGGCCGCCAGGTCGGTCGCCACGAGTACCGGCGGCCGGTTCGACTTGAAATTCGCCAGGCTGCGTTGGCGGGCCGCCTGGCTCTTGTTTCCATGAATCGCCTCGGCCTTGATCCCCGCCTTGTTCAACTGCCACACGACCCGGTCGGCGCCGTGTTTGGTGCGCGTGAAGACGATGGCCCGCGTCACTTCTTCCTTGCTCAACATCGTCGTGAGCAGATCCGTCTTTTTCGGCTTCGGCACGAAGCACACCGTTTGTTCGATCAATTCCGTCGTGGCCTTTACTGCCGCGACGCGAATGCGAACCGGGTCGCGCAGGATGGCATCGGCCAATTGCTCGATCGGCGCGGGCATGGTGGCCGAGAAGAAGACCGTTTGCCGGGCCGCCGGCAACTTGGCGATCACGCGGCGCAAGTCCGGTAGAAAGCCCATGTCCAGCATGCGATCGGCTTCGTCGAGAACAAAAATCTCGACGGATCTCAGATCGACGTGCCCCTGGTTCATCAGGTCCAACAGCCGGCCCGGCGTGGCCACGACGACATCGACGCCGTGACGCAGCGCCTTTACCTGCGGATGTTGCCCGACGCCGCCGTAAATGACCGAGCAGCGCAGCGACGTGTGAGCCCCATAAGTCTGAAAGCTGTCGCGGATCTGCGATGCCAATTCACGCGTCGGCGAAAGCACCAGGGCGCGGATGCGGCGCCCGGAGCCGCGCGCGGGATTGCCATTGTGCGTCAAGTGATGAAGGATCGGCAGCGCAAAGGCGGCGGTTTTGCCCGTGCCCGTTTGCGCGCAACCGAGAACGTCACGACGCGCCAGCACATGAGGAATGGCCTCGGCTTGGATCGGCGTGGGGGTGGTGTAGCCGGCGGTGGAAATGGCGCGCAAAAGGGGCTGCGCGAGCCCAAACGAATCAAACGACATTCGAGGTCCCTAAAGAGTCTTTCAGGACCGAATGCTCGAACGCGAAAAGCGCTCTGGGAAAGCCATTGGACCTGCAATAATCCAATGGCGAAAAAGACGGCCGAGAGGATCAAGATGCTATTAATGTAGCACGCTTTCGCGGAAAGGGCCAGGGCGACGCGGCCCGGGTAGTGTCTTGAGGTTGTGGTGCCAGACCGCTAGCGGGTTATGCTCGAAACCACTTCCTTCCATTCGGGCTTAACCTTCGCCCCCTTGCTCACGAGGAATGCGACAACCTCACGCTGCCTGCCGTGATCGGCGGGATTGTTTGTAGGGGGCTCGCCTATGCTGTGCACGGCCCAGCCAAGCGGCGTGGAATGATACTCGGAATCTTCAAGTTCCAAGTCTGCGCCTTCCGTCAGGCGCTGGACCAATGGAAGCTCGCCAAACAGTGCAGCCCAATGCAGTGCGGTCTCGCCACCATTGCCAAGCAGGTGCGGATGAGCGCCCGCATCGAGCAATCGCAGCCCGACATCGACTGCCCCCAGACTGGCCGCGCCGATCAGGGGCGTTTCGTCTCGACCTTCCTTGTGGTAGTTCACGTCGGCCCCGGATTCGATCAGTGCGTCCACGAGCGGCAATTCTTTGCCCTTCGGCAATATGCCATTAAATAGCGCGTCAGAGACGTAGTGCAGGGGGTGCGTGAGGCATGGGCACGACGGTCTGCCCCATTTGATGAGCGCGTTCGCTTGGCTGGGATCGGCCGAAAGAACGTTGCGAAGCGCCGCGGCATTTCCGCTATCGATGGCAGATTTCGTATCCATCCGAGGCTTCTCCCGGAACTAGTGGGTCGGCATAGATGCGTGTTCGCTCATGCCGCATTTTAGTACGATGCCGTCATCCCTGGCAGCGCGGTTGATCCCCGCCTTCGGCCTACCTTAAGACGTTACCGCGGCCCCGCGTTTCCTACACGATCGCCGCGCGGTCAATCCAGCTCCGGCGGCAGGGCGCCGTACGTCCAAGGCTTGCCGGTAAAGGCCGGCAGCGGCGCCGGCTGCGGCACGGCCCCCGGAGTCAGTCGGCCCACGAGATCGATCGCGGTCGTAGCGATCTTGCGTCCGGCGGTCGGCTCAAGATTGCTGTAGCTCGTGAGCCGCGTCTCGTATCCGCCACCGTGCGGACCGAGCGCCTCTTCCGTGGGCACATAGCCGACGCAATCATTGGCCAGCGATACGGGAAAGGTGAACGGGAACCGGCTGCCGGCTTTGATATCGAGGCCATACTGACAAAAGTATTCCGCCGGGCAGGAGACAAACACCGCTGGACCGAGTTGGATGGCCTGCACTTCGACCGGTGCGACCGGTTCGCGCTTTAGCCGTGCATCGAGCAGCACGATCTCCTTGGCGAACGTCCATTCCGTGGCGTCGACCTTCTGCGGATCCTGCGACGCAATCTCGAGCGCGCGCTTCAAACGCTCGGGCCGCGGACGTCGGCGCGGGATCTCGAGCGTGCGCGTTTCGAAAGCGACGGGCACGAGCGACCCTGCTCCTTGCTCCATCGCCAGCAGCACCTTCAGTGCCTCGGCTCCCACGCGTCCGCCGACAAAACGTGCCGCGACCTCGCCGAATTGCTTGATCGCGAATGGGCTGCGGTTGTCGACCTGCGTCACGTCCCCGGCCATGCCCGGCACGAAGACCACGATCGCTTCGTCTCCCATCAGCCCGCGAATCGTCTTCTCGATGTAGTAGATGTAGTCGGCCGAGATGCCGCCGGGCCCGGTCGTGGCGTGGCAGCAGAAATTGACGATGCAGCCCAGGAGTTTGCCTTCATTGTTCCACGCGCCGATCACGCCGACTTGCGGATCGGTGGGGCCGGCTGGTTCGAGGATATCGGGATTGCCCTGTCCGGGATGGGTCATGGTCAGGCCGCCGGCCATGCGAAAGCGGCGGTTGAAGGCGACCTTGTCTTCCAGGCCCGCGCCTGCGCCGTAGCGTGCAGCGACCTTGTGACTGTCGGCCTCGACCACCGCGGCGATGATCGCCTGCTCGACTTGGGCCAGGTATTTCGCGTCGGCGATCGACGATTTGTCATACGCCAATGATTTCACCAGGTCCGAATCCTGGTCGAACTCGCCGGGCAGGATCATGCCGGTCGGCCCGGCCGAGTGCGAATGCGACGCCGCGATCATGATGGCCTCGGGCGCGATGCCGCACTGCGCGTGAATTTCTCTGCGCGCGGCGGTGACCGTGGGACGGCGAATCAGCAGCGCATCGATGCCGACGATTGCCACGCGCTTCGTGCCATCGTCAAACACACTCGCGCGCACTTTGCAGGCGTCGTGCTTCGTGCGGTGATACGCCTTGCCGTAGCCGCCGGGCTGTTCCATTCCCAATTCGGGCGTGATATCGCGTTCGGCGAAGCCAGCCTTGAAAGTCGGCGCTTCGGCAGAAATGGCCGCTTCGACGGGCGAGAGCAGGATCGTCAGCAGCAGACCGAGCGTGATTCGCGGCATCGAAATGACTCCCATGGATGATTACGGATTTTGCGCTGCGGCCGGTTGCTGTCGATCGGCGATCGACGATTCTCCCTTAAGATACGCGAGCAGGTCGGCCAACTCCTGCCGCGTCATCGCTTTTTCGAATTCCTGCGGCATGAGCGACAGTTTGCTCGATAGCAAACGTTCGACGTCGCTGCGCAGTATGGTCTCTTCCTTCCCGAGAGGTTGGCGCAGCGTGATGCTGGTCGGCGTTTCGCTCGCCAGGAGACCAGTGAGCGTGCGACCGTCGGTCGTCTCGACGATGTAAGCGCCGAAGCCGGACGTAATCTCGTGCTCGGGAATTAACAAGTGCAGCAGGATCGTCTCTTTCGATTGATTGCGCACGCCGAACAGATCAGGCCCCACGGCAAAGCCCTCCCGGTCCAGGCGATGGCACGTCGCGCAATGCTTTCGGAACATCGCCTGCCCGTTGTCGGGCCGAGGCGTCAGGCCAACCACCGACTTGTACTCTTCATAGACCCGGCCGCGGTCCGAGGACGCGCCGACACCGAAGATCCGCTCCGCCCGAGCGCGAATTGCCGCATCGCGATGTTCGGTCAATTGCTTGCGCCGCAAGGAATTGATCGCGCCGACGGGAAAGGCACCTCCTTCCATCGCTTCCAACAGGCCGGGTATGTGTCGATCGCTGGCCAGCATCGCTGCGAGAACCTCCTCGCGCACGGCGGGCGAGTATTCCGCGAAACGGTCGGGGGCGAGCAGTTCACGGCTGATCGATGCGTCTTGCATTCCGGCCAAGGCACGGATGGCTGCCGTCTGGATCTCGTCCGGTTGCTGTGGGTGAACAAGTGCAAGCAGCGGCGGCCCGGCCGTATCAAAACCGGCGTGCGCGAGCAAATTGATCGCGATCGTGCGCTGGCTGGCGTCGACCGTCGTATCGCCCGCACGCGCTAGCGACGCGGTGAACAAGTCGGAAAGCCGTTTTCTTCCGCGCACCATCTCCGGCGAGTCGCCCGTCAATAACTGGCCGAACAAACGCCGCTGATCCGCGCCGCGGCGCGAGAGTGCCTCGGCGATACCTGAAAGGAGGGCAGCGCGGCGCGTCACACTCTCGTCCGAATCGAGGACCTGGATGAGTAGCGCAGGCGCCGCAGCAGGCTCGAGACCCGCGCCGAGCAACCGGCCCAACGAAGCATGCAATGCGCTCAGGCCCGTGTCCGCGCGCTCGGGCAGACGCAACAGTTCGCCGAGAAACAGAGGCTCGCGGCCGGAAATCGAGCTGAGCACTGCGGCGCGCAGCCATCGGTCGAGAGCATCGTGGACGGCCAATCGTGCGAGAGCCGGAATCGGTTCTGGGCCAGGAAAAAACCCCAGAGACAGTGCCGCTTGAAAACGCACGCGCGGATCGGCGTCATCGGCTAGCCGCAGCGCTGCGTCGGCCAACATGCCCGATCGCCCGAGGCGCGGCTCGGCCAGCACGAGGGCTCGTTCGCGCACCGCTGCGTTCTCATCGGCCAGGCAACGCGCGAGGATCGCATCAGTCACTTCTCCGCACGCATCAAGGAGCGCGAGCAAGTGCGTTTTCGCGGTTGCCGGCATCGCCGCATCGGCCAGGAGCGGTGCCAGTGGCGATTGTTTCTCCACGGGCCGCTCGAGTAGCAGCCGGTGCCCCAGATCGCGCGCCCAGGCGCCGTCGGATTTCAATAGCTCCACGGCGGTGCTCGGATCGCGAGCCCATTGGGCTACTTGTTTCCGGCGCGCCGCCAGATCGTCGGGCGCGCGATCAGCGCGGACCACGCGCCAGATGCGCCCCATGCCGCGGCCGCTGTCGAAATCGGTGCGCTTGCGGATTTCGGCCGGCAGATAATCGGGATGCTCGATCGTCTTGCGATACATATCGCAGATGTACAGCGCCTCGTCGGGCCCCGAGCCCAGGAAGACCGGACGGAACCAGTTATCGCGGCTGGCCAGGAATTCGCGCCCCGGCAGGATCGGTTCGGCCGTGAACGTGGCGCCGTGCGGTTTCAGTTGATCGAAGTGAACGAGGTTGCCGGTCGGGTCGCACGAAAACGCGCCGCCGGTGTACTGCTCGGGCAGATTGCCGCCGCGCCACACGAACACGCCGCAGGCGGCGGTGAAGGTGCCCGCATGCGAATCGGCCGTGGTGATGTTGGCGCTAATCGGAAAGAGTCGCGCGCCCTGGCCATGTCCGGCCAGCGGCTCGGGCGCCAGATCGGTCGGACAGTTCTCGACGGTTTCGGAAAACGCCAGGTGTGGATTGCGCTGCAAGTATCGCGAGCTGAGTACGACGTGCTGCACCTGCACGCGGTTGTAACAAATGAAGCGATGGCCGGCATCGTCGAAGCACAGGCCATACTGCCCGCCACCGTCGCATGTTTCGTACGCGCTTAAGTCGGGCCGAAAGCGAAAATCGGTGCGGCCGAATTTCAGCGCCGGCCGTTCGGGATGTGCCGGGCAGGTGACGCTGCCGCCGGTCAGCCCGCTGGTGACATAGACCCAGTTGTCGAGCCCGAGTGTCGGATGGCTGACGCGCAATTGCGTGCTGCCGGTGGTGGCGAATCCGGTGAACCACACGGTGCGCTCATCGGCCTGCCCGTCACCGTCGGTGTCCTTGAGATACAGAATGTCGGGCGCACAGGTCACGATCAGCCCGCCGCGCCATGGCAGGACACCATTGGGAAACGTGAGATCCGTGGCGAAATCGGTGCGGCGGTCGTAGCGGCCGTCACCATCGGTGTCGGCGAGCCGTGCAATGCGGCCCATTGGCGGCTCACCGGGTGCCGGACCAGACGGATACCCGCGATTCTCGGCGACGTATAGATAGCCTTGTTGATCGAACGCGATCGCCACCGGGCTATCGACGAGCGGCTCGGCCGCCACGAGCTCGACGCGCAAACCTGGAGCGAGCGCGAAGCTATCGAGCGCTTGCCGCGGCGAAAGAGCGTCGGGCGGAACAGCTTCAGGCGCGGCGCGCGCAAGCGAAGCGGCGATCGAAAAACTCGCGAGTGCCGTTACGAAAATGAGACGGTGTTTCGAAACCTCAATGCCGTACATAGAAGTGTGCGACCGGTAGCTTTTCTATCAGTGCTTTATGCCGGGTTCTGCACTGGTGGGCGAGCCACCAGTGGCACCCAGCCAAGGGTTTCGAAACAGCGTACAACGAAACGCATGGTGGCAATTTGCCCGCGCGCCTACAACGTCCAGCCCGGTCGATAGTCGGTGTGTACGAACGCATCGAGTTCGGGAGCGTTTTTGACCTTCAAGTTCGCGCTATCCCACTCGAGTCGCTTGCCCGGCGCCCGCAGCGAGAGCACGCCGACCAGGACAATCTCGGTGAGCGGCCCCGCGTAATCGAAATTCGAAATCGGCCGTGGTCCCCCTTTGCAGGCCAGCAGCCATTCTTCGTAGTGGCCCGGCGAGCGCGCCATGGTCTTCGGTACTTGCTTGGCGGCTTCGGCCAGAGATACCGGGAGTACCTCGGGCATGCCACCGTGCGAAGAATGAAACATCTTCCCCTTGCTGCCAACGTACAGGACGCCGTTGCCGGGCAGTTGCTTGCCGGCGGGCATCTCGGCCGGCGTGGGAGGCATCAACCCTCCCTCGTACCACGTCATGCGCACCGGCGGCAGCGCTCCGCGCGCGGGAAATTCGTAGGTGATGGTCGCCGCGATCGGGTAGGTCTCGAAATTCGGTTTATCGTCGGCCAGCACCGAGCCGTCGAGCGTAGCACTCGCCTCGACCGTGGTCGGCGCGCCAAGGTTCAATGCCCACATCGGGTGATCGATGATGTGGCAGCCCATGTCCCCCAGGGCACCTGTGCCGAAATCGCGCCAGCCGCGCCAGTTGGCCGGCACATACGCTGGATGATAGGGGCGCTCGTGAATGGGGCCGAGCCACAGGTTCCAATCCAAGGTCGAGGGCACGGGGGGCGTTTCGGTCGGGCGGCCGATGCCTTGCTTCCAAAGCCGGCCCGCGCGATCGGACCAGACGTGGACTTCGCGCACTTCGCCAATCAAGCCCGATTGAATCCACTCGTTGGTCAGTCGCGATCCCTCGCTGGCGTGCCCTTGGTTCCCCATCTGCGTGGCGACGCCGGCTTCGTGGGCGGCCTTGGTCAGTTCGCGGCATTCGCGCAGTGTGTGCGTGAGCGGCTTCTGGCAGTAGACGTGCTTGCCAGCGCGGATCGCGGCCATGGCGGCCACGGCGTGAATATGATCGGGCGTGCCAACGGTCACGGCGTCGATGTTCTTGGCTTCCTTGTCGATCAACTGGCGAAAGTCTTTGTAGCGCCGCGCCTGGGGAAAGGCTTGAAAGCTTCCGGCGGCGCGCTGGTCGTCGACGTCGCACAAGGCAACGATGTTCGCGCCGTTTTTCGCGTGCGTGGCGATGTCGCCGCCCCCCATGCCCCCTGCACCGATGCCGGCCACGTTCACGCGCTCGCTGGGCGCCGTGAAACCGGCGCCCCCCAGTACATGCCGCGGCACGATCGTAAACCCCAGGGCGATGCCGCCCGTGGCGGCCAGGAAATCGCGTCGCGAGCGGCTTGTCGGCAAAGTTTCTTGATTGCGTTTTTTATCAGGCATGGAGTGGTCCTCAGGGAGGGCAACGGCGGGAGGAACGACGCGCTACTGTCGCCATCGGCGGGCGGGTCTGCTTTGTGACGAGCTTACCACGCCCGCTGGCGTCGAACAGCGCACCCGCGAGGGGTTTTTCGCGATTCGATGGCGCAGTCTCCGAAGCTTCGCTCGCGCGACGCGACTGAGCAAGTAACCGCCCGTCCCAGGTATCATGTTGGTATGAGGCGAATTCAGTTCGATTTGGGACGATTGCTGCTTGCATTCGCATGCCTTGCCATGTCGTTTGCGGCATTCGGCTTGCTAATATCTGATTTCCGGAGTGGCTTCATTCAATCACTGACCATCGCCCTGGCCGCATGCGCTTTCTTTGGCGCAGCTATTGGCGGAATAGCTGGTCGCCCTTGGTGGGGAGCCCTCATCGGGGCCATCCTCATTCCGGTCGCATACGCTGCCGTGGCCTTTTATCTTATAAATGCCGGCATCGTACGTTTCCCGTAGAAGCTGAAATTGGCCCACTTCTTCATAGGGCAACGAACTTCGACGCAGCACGGGCGACGCGATACAATCGGAGCCGGCCTATTTCCGACGGATGTGCTGGGTCAGCAATATGCGATTTTCCCGCCGCCAACATTATCCGCTCGATCGCCGCAGCTTTTTGCTGGCAGGCGGCCTGAGCTTTTTTGGCAGCAACCTCGCACACTTCTCAGCGGCCGCGGAGAGCACCGCTGCCAGCCGTGGCGCGCGGCGGCCGGCCCGCTCGACGATTCTCATCTGGCTTAGCGGCGGCGCTTCGCATATCGACACCTGGGACATGAAGCCGGACGCGCCCGAGGGCTATCGGGGACTCTTCCGACCGGTCGAGACCAGCGCGCCGGGCATTCGGTTGTGCGAGCATTTGCCTTACTTGAGCAAGCAAGCGCATCATCTGGCGATCGTGCGCTCGGTGGGGGATTATGGCCGCGGCACGGGCGACCATCACGCGGGCTATTACTACAACCTGACGGGGCACGCGCCCGATAATTCGTTCCACCGCTTGTTGAACGCGCGCACGCCGTATCCGACGGACTGGCCAACACTGGGATCGGTCGTGGCGCTGAGGCGGCCGCCGCATCCGAGTTTGCCTTCGACCATTACGTTGCCGCAGAAAGAGGGAGCACCCGAGTTCACGAGGCCCGGACAGTTTGCCGCGCGCTTGGGGCTGGAATACGATCCGCTGTTCGTGGACGGATCGCGCGAAAAGCCGATGGATTTCGCGGTCCCCGCGCTGCAGTTGCAAGGGGACGTTACGGTCGAGCAATTGCTCGCCAAGGGCGAGCTTCTGTCGGTGATCGACAACGCGCAACGGCAATTCGAGATCGCGCCCGCGGCCGAGAACTATCGCAAGCATCAGCGCAAGGCGCTGTCGCTGTTGACCTCGCGTGAAGCCAAGGACGCGTTCAATCTGGCGGCCGAACCGCAGGCCGTGCGCGAAAAATACGGCCCGGGCATCAATGCCATGTCGATGCTGCTCGCCCGGCGCCTCGTCGAGGCGGCGGTGCCGTTTGTCACCGTATTCTGGAAGGGTGACAAGGAACTCGACACGCTTTGCAAGAGCGGTGGCGGCTGGGATACGCACGGCAATAACTTCAATTGCCTGAAGGATCGCCTGTTACCGGAGTTCGACCGGCCCTTCGCGGCGCTGCTCGATGATCTGCACGAGCGCGGCTTGCTCGACGAGACCATGGTGCTCGTCACGAGCGAAATGGGACGCAAGCCCAAGATCGGCGACCCGCGCTCGGGCGGGGCGGGGGGCGCCGGGCGCGATCACTGGACCAGTTGCATGTCGGTCCTCTTGGCCGGTGGCGGCATTCGAGGGGGCCAGGCTTACGGCAGCAGCGATCGCCGGGCGGAATTTCCGGCCGCGAAGCCGGTCGCCCCCGAAGATATCGCCAAGACGATCTTCTGGGGCATGGGCATCGACGACCTGACGACGACCGACAAGCAAGGCCGGCCCTATAACTTGTTGGAAGAAGGCGAGCCGCTCGTCGAACTGTTTTGATGGCAATTTTGAGGGCGCGCGAACGACAGCCGTCAATTCGCGCCCGGCCGCCCGGTCGCCCGCAGATTCTCGACAAAATGCCGGGCTTGCTGATAGTCATTGGGCGCGTAGTCGGCGATGTTCGCCTTCAGCGTTTGCAGCAAGGCCTCGCACGACTTGTTATAGGCCAGGTAACTCTCGGCGTCGCTCTGATTGCCTGAGACGCGCGTGCGATAGAGATTCTCGACCTCTTCGCGCCCCTCGATATAACGAACGTCTTGCAGAATCACGGGCCAACGGATCTTGCCGGTCTTGGGGTCGGCCTGCGTGGCATCCAACTCGTGTGGCGCGGCGTCGTGGGCGAGCTTCGTGACGTCGGCGGCCGACAATCGATCGCTCCTGGCATCGCTCGCGCGATGTGCCTGGCGCATTTGATAATAGTCGCCCGTCCAAGTGGCACGATTGTTGATGTCCGTGGAGCGGGCTTGGAGGTCATTCCTGAGCGCCTGCGAATTCTCGAGATTTCGGTAGCCCGAGGCGCGCATCATCTGGGCGGCGCCGAATTCGGCGGACGAAAGGGGCGTGCCCGCCATCCCAAAACCGCGTCCGCTGTACGATCGCCGGCCATAGCCATATCCGTAGTACGGATTCCCCCATCCATATCCGCCCCAGGCGTTGAAGCCGTAGGGATAAATCGCGCGGCGAGGAAAGAAGAATTGTGCGGATGCCGACGTGGCGCCGGCCGCAACAAACACCGTGGCCAGCACGGCCAAAAGCAGCCGACGATACGGCCAGGATGAGTCGGTCATGGAACCGAACTCACGTAGTGGCCATGGGTCCGCTCCGGTTGGCTTTCGCCACATTGGTTTTTCTCCGCATGAAGGCGCGCGAAGCCCGTGCCCCTCACCGAAATAACCCAAAGCAGGAAACCACATTCGAGGCTGCCTCTCGGCGAACGCTCGTGCATAATGGCGTCCGGCAGAATCCGGGCGGTTGGCGCACCCGCAGTTTGCCGTTCGTTCATACTAACCGTCAGTACGCACTGCGACGAAGAGATCTCCCCTACCTGACAAAATCGACAGCAACGAGTCGTCGTTTTGGCAGCAAATATTGTCCGTTCGCGCACATTTGTTCCTATGGCCGCCTCGAAGAAGAGAGCGCGTGCAGTTTCTTCCTCTGCCGCACCGGCGTCTCGTCCGGCGGCCCTCGCTTCGTCCGCGCGGTTGTTGGGCTTGTCGTGGCCGGTCTTTGTTGCAATCGCGATCGTCGTGTGGCTGGCGGCCTTGCTGCGAATTTGGGCGTCGCTCGATGAATTCTGGATGGACGAGATCTGGTCGCTTTTTCAGTTTGCCGGCATAGCGCGCTCGCCTTGGGACATTTTTACTTTTCATCATGACAACAATCATTACCTGGTCACGCTGTGGATGTATCTCTTGGGAGTAAACCAATCGGACTGGACGCTGTACCGCATACCGGCGATTGTCGCGGGCGTCGGCACCGTGATCCTTTCCGCTATCGTGGCGCGGCGCTGGGGGTCGGCGGCTACCGTCGCGGCGACGGTGCTTACCGGCAGCTCGTACATGCTTATCTGCATGGCCTCCGAAGCTCGCGGCTACGCGCTGGCCGGCTTTTTCGCGCTGGCCGCGATCCTGGCGCTCGACCGATTCTTGACGACCCGCTCGTTGCGGGCGGCTGCTCTGTTCGCGCTGGCCACGATTTTGGGGACGTTGTCGCACCTGACGTTTGTCGATGTTTATTTTGCGCTATTCGTCTGGTCGTGTGTTGTTCTCGGCAGGCGCCCTGCGACCTTGATGGAAGCGATGCGCAATTTGGCGCGGCTGCATGCCGCGCCGCTGGTGGTTTTCGGGCTTCTGTATGTCATCGACGTGCGGCGAATGAGGATTGGCGGCGGGGATGCTCGCACGTTGGAAGACGTCATCATGAGCAGCCTGGCGCTGGTCGTCGGCGGTTCGAACGCGACTCCTGCGCTGGGATGGATCTTAGGGGCCGTGGTGGTTGCCGGCGCGATCGCGGCGATCGTGCTCTTGGCGCGGAGCGGATCGGACCTGTGGATTCTGTTTGCTGCCGGCATCTTCGTGGCGCCTGCGCTACTTTTGCTTTTTCATCGTCCCGAAGTCATTTACGAGCGATACTTCTACCTCAACATTCTTTTGCTGCTGTTACTGTTGAGCTATCTGGTCGGGCGCGTGTGGCAGATTCGCATGTTTGGCCCGCTGCTCGCGAGTGCGGCTCTCGTAACCATCGTGATCGCCAACGGCTGGCAGACGAGCCAGCTTCTGCGGGTTGGGCGTGGCCACTTTCGCGACGCGCTTGCGTACATTATCGAGGCCAATCCGGATCAGCACGAAATCCATCTGGCCGGCGACGGCAAGCGCAGTCGCATGGTGCTGTACATGGAATTCTATGGACGTTATGCGCGGGATTGCCGATTCGTCATCGATGAAATCAAGCCCGGCATGCCCGAGGTCCCCGAGTGGCTGCTGATTCCCGGCGCCAAGGATACCCCTTCTCCACGCCTCTCCCCTTTTCGCGAACGCGGCGAGTACGAATTGCAGCGCATTTACTCCTGCGCGGGCTTGTCGGGCATGAATGTCGCGGTCTATCGGTGGAGGCCCGCGGACGCGCGGCGGGAGACGATTCGCCCCGCTTCCTGATCATCTGCCGCGGCGGCGTGTGCGCCGGTTGTGTAGAACCGGGTGCAACGTCTGCTACCTGGCGCTGGGTTCCCGGCCGGCCTTCTCTGCCGATTCGGCAAAACCAGGCGCCACGAACTCCGTAAGGTCGATGCCCGTCAGATCTGGCCGTTTGCGACTGGCGGGAAACAGATCCAACGCAGCTTGAAAGCCGTCGGCGCTGACGCGCGGTGTGCGGGGTATCGCGGGTTCGTAAATCTCGACGACCTTCACGACGTGGCGTTCGTCCATGTCGGGGAACTCGTGCAGGATGGCCTGCACCGCGGCCCGTTGATCGCGATGGATGAGTTGCTGGGCCTTGGAGATTCCCTGCACGAGCGATTGCACGGTGTCCTTGTGCTCAGTAATTAGCCGCCTGGATACCGCCAGGGCATGAATTTGCCGCACCGCCAGCTTCGCGGCTTCTCCCTTCGATTGATCGACAAGCATGATCGCGTCCTGATCGACGAGCGCTTTTTCCAGATAAGGTGTGTGCGCGTAGAGGGCATCAACGCGGCCGTCGCCAAACGCCTCGTTCTGTTCGTTCCCACGGAAGATAACCATTTTGACGTCGCGATCGGCGTCGAGTCCGACGCTGGCGAACAGGGCGCGCAAGCGCGTCGGCGGATTGGGCGCGATGCCAATGCGCACGCCGGCCAGGCCGATCAGTCGTTCCTTGAGGGGCGCCGTGGGATCGAGATGCCGTTCCACGGCGAGAGAACGGCGGACGACCAGGTTAATGGCATCGTTTTCCAGCAGGTTGGCCACGAGCGCCCAGGGGAAGCGCTCGGCGATCAGCTCCAGGTACATCGGTGGTGGTAACACCGCACAGTCGGCCTCGGCGGCCAAAACCATGCGCTGCGCACCACGCGGCTCATCGGGGACTAAGAGTTCGAGTTCGATTCCCTGATCGGCGAAATACCCGGCTCCCTTGGCCACCCAGAAACTCATGAACTGTAAGTTGTCGGGGTCGGGCACGATCATGCGCAATTTCTCGCCGGCCATCGCTATCAGCGGAGAAACCGCCACGCAAACGACGGCGAGGATCGATCGGAAGCGTAGCGAGCAGGAATGGGCTCGAGCCGGAGCGCGCATTTTTTTGGACCCTTATGTGTTTCCGGGTAACAGTATTCCTAGCGATGCGCCGCGGGCACCTCAAGCTCCACGCTGGCGCCGCCGGCGGTCACTTTGGCGGTGAGCGGCGTCGTGGCGGCGGCTGAATAACCCGGCGGCACTCGCGGTGCCGGCGGCCGCTCGCCTGCCGAGGGAGGCCTGTCGGTGCGCTGGACGGTGTACGGATCCATGTCTTCGACGGTCACGCGGTGCGTGCCCACGATGGCTCCCTGCCGACCATCGTCGGTGCGGAGCAGGAAATGCCCGTCGGCATCGGTAACGCCGGCAGAACGCGGTAGGGCGCGACCGTCGCCGGACTCTGGCGTGAAGATGACAAGGATGTTGGCTGCCGGAGCGCCAGCGACATGCAAAGTTCCCTGAACGCTGGCGAATTCGTCGACCGGGCCGCAGCCGCTGGCGGCAAATGCGAGCAGGTAGCAGGCAGATGCCGCGCTCAGCTTCGTACCGGTCATCGCCGCCCTCCGATAGGCGTTCACTCAGGCGCACTCCCGCTAATTCCCGACCGCGACTTCGCCGCCGGCGCGTGTCGAGAGCGTTTGCAGCGTCACCAGCGGAATCTGTTCCGAGACGAAGCGTACCGAGCCGTCGCCGAACGCCAGGTTCGCGCCGCCCGGATGGTTGCTCCCCCAGGCGCAGATGCGCAAATCGAAATAGTACTGAAAAACGTTCGGGTCCGTGGCCGGAGGAACGGCGGTGGCGCGTTGGTCGAAATGGAAGGGGAGCCGGTAGTTGAGCGGGCTGTAGGCGCTCATCGTCACATGGCCCGCCGCCTTGCGGCCCGCCGACACGGCCCACCATCCCCATTGCGACAATCGATCGACCCAGCCCGCTTCGCCGAAGGATTCGAAATTGGGGTCCGTGTGGCTGCGCTCTCCGAGCAGGATCGTGGAGTTCAGCCCGTCCGTGACCTCGGCAATGCGGACCTGTCGCTGACGCAGCGCCGGCTCGGACGCGGGGCCGGTCGTGAAAAAGATTCCATCGACGGTCGCGTAGGGCAAAAAGTAGGAGCGCGTGCCGCCGTTTCCCCCGTAGCTCGTCAGCGCTTGATACCAGCCTTGGCTACTGAGGATGGGATTGTCGGGCAGCACGTCGGTCGGGCAAACGAAGGTGCCGATCACCGCCGCGGTCTGCGCGCTGGCGCCGCCCACGGTGTTTTGCAACGGATCCGCCAATTGCCACTGCAATGCCCGCGACGTCTCTTCCAAATACGGCAGCAGATAGGTGAAGAGCGAGAAACAGCGATAAACGGGTGGAAGATAGAAGAGAGATTGATCAACTCCCGAGGGAAACACCCCTTGAAAGTCGTGATAAACGTGGGTTGCCAGCGCTAACTGGCGGATCTGATGCTGACATTGCGACCGCCGCGCGCTTTCGCGCGCGGCCTGCACGGCCGGCAACAGAATGGCGACCAGCATGCCGATAATCGCCACGACCACCAGCAGTTCGATGATCGTGAAACCTGCGCTAGCCGCCAGCTTGACCAAGGGGTTGACGACGGGCTTGCTGCGCGGGTGCATCGCCACCCGCACAGCGTATCCGTCGCCAGCGTCGCACAGGTCGTGCATCCAAGTGCATCCTTTGCTGTACTGGCGGGGACCGTGGCGTTACGCGGCGCGCCGTCGCGCCGCGAGTAGCAATCCAACCGCGCCCGCGAACGCGAGAGCGATGCTGGCCGGTTCGGGCACGCGATAAGTGATGATCAACTGCGGCGGATTAGCCGACTCGCTGCTGTTCAGACGCTTGGCCGTCTGCCCGACCGATTCGTTACCCAGAATTCCCCAACCAAAGTTGCCCGAGGGGTCGTTCAGCCAGCTTTGCACGTCGGCGACCATTTGGCTGCTCGACCAGGAGATAACGTTACCTGTCTGGCCGCCCGGATCAACGGTCGATGCCGATATGGTGCCACTGAAATCTCCGCCGGGCGTGTTCCAGGTCGTGCTCGCCGACGGCGTGGTCGCATTATAGAACGTGTACAACCAGGTGGCGTCATTTTGCGTGGCGGGCGCTCCGACTCCGCCAGGAAAGTTCGAAGTGCCTTGTCCCCAGTCCTGCGTTACGGGTTCCAGCGACAACGTTTGATCGCCGTTTTGCGACATAACGTTGGTCATCTGCAGTGTCACGCCGGTAATTACGGCGTTCGACGGAATGCCGCTGCCGGCAACGTTGAAATGCACCAGGCCGCGCCGAATGCTGGTGACCGCCACCGTAGCGCCCGAGCCGTCTTGGGCGGTACGGCCCACGAAGATATCCCCTTCACCATTGCTCAATTGCCCTGTCGGTGAGGTGACCTGGACAATCGTGTTGTCTTTATCCGGAGTGAGCGTGACCGAAGCGGCCCAGGCCGCGCTTCCTTGCGCCAACAGAATCGAGCCAACGAGAAGCGGGACAAAGTAGCGTGTGTTCATCGGATATCATCTCTCAAGTGGCACCAGAGGAGACGCACAGAACAAAAGAAGAAAATCAGGATAGGACAGCCGGTAAAACGAAGCATTCGCCCGGTAAAACGCACGATTCCTAGAAATCGTGCCAGCGGCTGTCACAATAGATCACGGGCGTTTTCTCGCGGGACGGTCGTACAATTCGCCAGCCGGCTCAGCCCGGGGATTGGGGGATTGCCGCGCCGGCGGTGGGATGATAGTGTCGAAAACGGATATGATGATGTCAAGCGGCGGCAACCTGAAAAATCGCGTCAAGGCGGCACGTGTGGCGCGCGGCTGGTCGCAGGACGTTTTGGCGCAGCGCGCCGGCCTTTCGCGCAGCGGCGTTAGCGCCATCGAGATCGAGCGTTTGGTTCCCTCGGCAGCCGCCGCTTTGGCGCTCGCCAAGGCGCTCGACTGCCGCGTCGAGGATCTCTTCAGCCTCGAAACCTTCGATACCTCGGAAACGGTGTGGGCGTCCCCCCCGGCGGGCGATCGCTGCCGTTATTGGCAAGCCGAGTGCGGGGGCCGGCAGGTGCTTTATCCGGCGGCCACGCTGGCCGACGTGACCATCGCCCACGACGGGATTTTCGACGGCGGGAATCTGCGTACGGCGCCCCGCCATGACGCGGAGCGGACGCTTGTCATGGCGTGCTGCGATCCGGCCGTGGGGCTCTTGGCGCAAGAGTTGGCCGAACGCGCGCAGGTGCGGCTGCTCGTCATTCCACGCTCGAGCGGCCAGGCTCTCGAAATGCTGCGCGACGGTTTGGTACACGTGGCCGGGTTGCATCTCTCGCATGCCGAGCGCGAGGGAAATGCGGATGCCGTGACCGAGCGGCTTGGCCCAGGCGGTAGCTACGCGCTTCTGCGCGCCGCTCGTTGGGAAGAAGGATTGGCGGTTGCGCCCGCGAGGCACCTGAGATCGGTGCGCTCGGCGCTTGCCGCACGGCTGCGGTGGATCGGTCGCGAACCCGGCAGCGGAGCGCATCAATGCCTGGCGGAAATCCGTGATGGACATCAAGCGCCGCGTCATTTCGCGCGCAGTCATCGCGGTGTCGCGGAAACGATTAGCACCGGACTGGCCGATGCAGGGGTCTGCTTGCGCTTGGTCAGCGATCAGGCAGGGCTCGATTTTCTGAGCGTGCGTGAAGAGGCTTACGATCTATGTTTCGCCGCCGGAAATGCTCACGATCCGCGCCTGCGGGCGCTGATCGAGGTGATTCGCTCACCCCGTTATCAGAAACTGATTAGCGAGCTCCCCGGCTATTCGGCCATCGACATGGGTGACCTGCGCACGGTGGGATCGGGCTAGTCGTTCAGGCACCGGTGCCCTACCGTCCGTGCGATCGGTATCATCCGAACCGATCAGACTTGCAGCCGGGAAGTCCGCGCATCCATTCGCCGGGACTTCGATTATCATGGGCCTACGGCGGCCTTCGGTCGACCGGCGCTTGAGGGGCATTCTCACGTCCCGAAAGGCTGATCGGGACGCGCAGGCAATGCGGAGCGTGTCGCTCGGGCATACGTCATTCCACTGCGAGCTTCGATGCACATCTTCATGACCGGCGTCTGCGGTTTCGTTGGCAGTTCTCTCGCCTTGGCGCTGCGCGAACGCTTGCCTGATGTGACCGTGTCGGGGATCGATAACTTCATTCGACCCGGTAGCGAGACGAACTTGGCACGGCTGCGGGCGGCCGGAGTGCGCGTCGACCATCGCGATATTCGCAACGACAGCGATTTCGAGACCCTGCCCCGTTGCGATTGGATCATCGACGCCGCGGCGAATCCGACGGTGCTCGCCGGCGTCGACGGCCGCACCAGCAGCCGGCAACTGGTCGAGCACAACTTGGTCGGCACGGTCAACGTGCTGGAATATGCGCGGCGCTCGAACGCGGGGCTGGTGCTGCTTTCCACCAGCCGGGTTTACAGTATCGGCGCACTCGTCAAAGTCCCCTTGCGCGTGGCTGACGGCGGGTTTCTTTTCGATGCGAATCAATCGGCGCCGCCTGGATGCTCGGCGGCGGGGATCGCGGAAGACTTCTCCACCACCGCGCCGATCTCGCTTTATGGCGCCACCAAGCTGGCCTCCGAGGCGCTCGCGCTCGAATACGGTCAGACGTTCAAATTTCCGGTCGTCGTCAATCGTTGCGGCGTGCTGGCAGGCGAAGGCCAGTTTGGCGTCGCCGAGCAGGGCATCTTTTCCTTTTGGGTCCGCGCTTACGCCCTCAAGCGGCCGCTCAAGTACATCGGCTTCGAGGGTACGGGGCACCAGGTGCGCGACGCATTGCACCCAGCCGATTTGACGGACCTCGTCTTGCGGCAGATTCAAGCTCCCGATCGCAGCGCCGGAAACATCTGGAATGTGGGCGGGGGCGCGACCAATGCGATGTCTTTGGCGCAATTGAGCCGCTGGTGCGCCGCCGAATTCGGCGAGCACCCGATCGAGGCCATGCGCGAGCCGCGTCCCTTCGACGTCCCCTGGGTCGTCATGGACAGCCGACGCGTGGCGGCCCAGTTCCAATGGTCGCCACGGATTGCACTGCCCCAGATTCTCGAACAGATCGCCGCACATCACCGACAACACCCTGAGTGGTTCCTGCTGTCGCAGCCACGATGAGTCGCTTTCCGCCCCCCAATCCGCAGGCGCCTCGACTGACGCTCTTGTCGATCGTGATTCCTGCGCGCGATGAGGAGGGGTCCGTGATGTCGACCGTCGAGCACTTGCACCTGGAATTGCGCTTGCAGCAAATCCCGCACGAAATCGTGGTCGTCGATGACGGCAGTCAGGATCGGACCTGGGAGTTTCTGGAAGCATTGCGGCCGTCGATTCCCGAATTGTCGCCGATCAAGAACCGCGGGCAACACGGCTTCGGCCGAGCGGTCGTGGCGGGGATCGACGCCGCCCGCGGCGATGCCGTGGCGATCATGATGGCCGACGCCTCGGACGACGCCCGCGATATCGCGCGCTACTGGCATGTGCTCGGCGAGGGATACGACGCCGTGTTCGGCAGCCGTTTTATCAAAGGCGGAGGCGTCGTCGACTATCCCCGCATCAAGTACGTCATGAACCGCCTGGCAAACCTGTTCATCAAGATACTTTTTCGCATTCCGCTCAATGACACGACGAACGCCTGCAAGGGCTACCGAATGTCGGCACTCGAGGGATTGCGGCCCTTCTTGTCACCGCATTTCAATCTCACGGTCGAATTGCCGCTGAAGACGATCGTGCGCGGCTATAGCTGGACCGTGATTCCGATCACATGGCGCAATCGTCGCAGCGGCGTGGCGAAGCTCAAGATCCGCGAAATGGGTAGCCGTTACTTGTTCATCATCTTGTACTGTTGGCTGGAGAAATATTTCAGCCGCGGCGATTACCGCAAGGTCGACGTGCAAGTTGCGCAAAGAGTCCCCTGAATTCCGCCGCCATGGACCAGTTTCAGCACCCAGAATCGATCGTGGCTCACCGGCGCGTGGTGTTCCGCAGCCTGGGAATTGCCGTCGCGGCAGGACTGCTGGTCTTGTTTATGTTCGCGCCCCGCTTTTCCTTGTGGCGGGCCGTGCTCCTCGATCATCGACTGCCGTTTCCGGAAACGCATCGTGCACGCGATGCGCTTGCGCAGTTGCAAGATCCGTGGGTGCAATCCGACTCCCCCTCGAACGCCGTGCTTTCCTGGCGATTGCTGTTTCCGCTGGTTTGGCATTATGGAAAGCTGCCGCCGCTGGCCTACCTGGCCATGCCTTTCCTGGGCTGCGTGCTCACACTGTGGCTTGCGGCCTGGCTTTCTCTTCGGCGGTTAGGCGATTGGCGTCGAACGTGGATGGCCACGGCACTGTTTGCGGCGCTACCGTGGTTTTTTGTTTCGACCGGCTGGCTGGCATATTTCGATTCGTGGTTGATGTTGGGAATGTTGGTGGCGGCGTTCATTCCGTCACGTGTGGCGCTCGCGCTTGTTTGCTTGTCGATGCCATGGATCGACGAGCGATTCCTCCTCGCACTTCCCGTCGTAGTGCCGGTACGCATGATTGCGCTAGGGCGAATCGAACAGGGCGCGTGGCGCGGTCTGCTTGCCGATCTGGCGGTCATTGTTGCCGCGAGTTGCCCGTACCTGGGAATTCGCGCTGCAATATGGCTGCGTGGCGATCCCGGCTCCTCGGGCTATGTACGGCAGTACTGGGCCGAAATGTTGACGGTGCCGCTGCCGCGGTTCCTCGTAGGGCTGTGGTCGGGATATCGGGCCGCCTGGCTCATGATCGGCGCCGCGATCTGTTTCGTGGCGCAGCGCCTTGGCTGGAGATGGGCAGGGCCGCTGGCGGTCCTCGTGATCGTTAGTGCGGTGGGCTCGCTGCTGGTGGCCGCCGACATGTCGCGGAGTTTGTCGATCGAGGCGCCTGTCATGCTGCTGGGCGCGTGGCTTTGGTGCGAGGACAAGAAGCCCGGCGCTCGCTATGCTTTGCCGGTGGTTCTGGCGGCAAATTTGCTTTTGCCTGCCAGCCACGTTATCTGGCATTTCAGCGTCGACCTTCGCTATCTCTACACCGAGATCGATAACCTTCAAAAACCTCCGCGCGAGCTGCAGCCCGACACCTACTTCGGCATGGCCAAGGAGCTGCGCGAAGGGGGAGATCTGGCGGGGGCGGAATGGGCTTACGACGTGGCGATTCGCCTCGACGACAAGTTTGCACAGGCGTACGCCGGGCGCGCCTCGCTCCGGCTGCAAAAAGGCAATGTCGATGCAGGGCTCGCCGACCTGGAAACGGCTCTGCAGCTGAAACCCGATTTAGCCGACGCACTGCTCATGCGTGCTGCGGTGTACCGGTCGCGGGGCCAGACATCCGCCGCTATCGAAGACCTGCGCAAAGCCCTGGCCGGCGCGCCGACGGACTGGCCGCTGCGCGAGGAAACGCAAGAATTCCTGGACCTCCTGCTGCGTACGGCGGCACCGCCAAAGCCAGTGCCTTGATTCCGCCAACGACAACTGTGTCCTTTAACGCCGTTTAGTTCATGTTCCATCAGCGCCCCGAAGCAATCGCCTATCTGAACGGCCGTTTTGTGCCGCAGTCTGAAGTGCGCATCCCGGTTTACGATGCCGGCTTCATGCTCGGTGCGACCGTATCGGAGCAGCTGCGCACGTTCGCCGGAAAGCTATTTCGCCTGCCAGAGCATTTAGCGCGGCTCGAAGAATCATTGGCTATCGTTGGCACGCCGCTGCCGATAGCCCGAGACGAGCTGGCGGGCATTGCCGAGGAGTTGGTGGCGCGCAACCACGCTCTGCTCCCCGCCGGCGACGATCTTGGACTGTCGCTGTTCGTCACGCCGGGACCTTATGCGACTTTGGCTGGCCCCGACGTTGCTCCCGGTCCGACGCTTGGCCTGCACACCTACCCGCTGCCGTTTCCCCTGTGGCGCGAGAAGTACGAAGGGGGCGAGCGGCTCATGACGCCGCAGATTCGACAAGTGCCGGCGGAATGCTGGCCGGCGCAGCTCAAGTGCCGCAGTCGGATGCACTATTACCTGGCAGACAAGGAAGCGAGCCGGAATTATCCCGGCAGCCGCGCCCTCTTGCTCGATCTGGCCGGCCACGTTCTAGAAACCTCGACCGCCAATATACTTGTCTATGATCGCGCGCGCGGATTGCGGATTCCGCCCGCGCGGACCGTGCTGCCGGGCATTAGCCTGGCCGCGACGTTGGGACTGGCCGACGCGCTAGGGGTTGCCGTGAGCGAAGCGCCGCTTACGGTGGCGGACGTTGAATCGGCCGATGAAGTGTTGCTCGCGAGCACACCCTATTGCTTGCTGCCGGTTACTCGCATCAATGGTCATGCGATTGGCACTGGCCGGCCTGGCGATACCTACGCGCGGCTGCTGGCGGGTTGGAACACACTGTCTGGCCTCGATGTTGCCGAACAGGCCCGCGCTGTCGTCGTTGAGAGGCGCTGATCCGCGGTTTCGGGCCCGGCACACGATCTGCGGCCCCGGTGCTGATTTTCTCGTTCAGCAAATTGGAATCCGCGCCCCTTCCCGCGGCGCCGACTCTATCTTGTCAGGAAAAAACGGCTAGTATGAACGCACGGCGTTCAGAAACCCTAGTCAGCCGATCCAGAGGGCACTGGAGAACCAACGGCGACGGATCGCAATCGCACCAGGCGCCGCCCGCGCGGCCCACTCTTGGCAAGAGACTGGAACCGACGATGCGATTCGCCTTTCTCGTACATCCGCTCTCCGAACGATCGCGCATGCTGCGGCGATGGGATTCCGCAGGCGGCCTGCGGCGCTCGTGGGGAGGGGACCCACTCGAATTCTGCTCGTTTCTTTACCGGCAGGTGTCGCATTCGGAGGCGTCACCAGAAGAGCCGCGTGTCGAAGTGATCGACGAGCTGCGCGACCTGCGCAGTAGAACCGGTGCGACCGCCGAAGGACGTTTGTACGAGATTCCACTGGATCCCGAAGCGATTCTGGCCGATCCGGTCGCGGCCATGGCTTATATCGAGCAGGCCACTCAGATGGCCGCCGATTGGGGCGCGCAGGTTGTGGGCCTCGGTTCGATCACCGGCGTCATTGGCGGGCAGGGAACCTATCTGGCCGAGCGCGCGCCGATCGCGGTCACTACCGGCAACAGTTTGACTGTCTTTGCGACGCTGCAGAACCTGTACCACGTTTGTGAAGAAGCGCACGTGGACCTGTCGCGCGAGACGGTGGCCGTCGTCGGCATTCCAGGCAGCATCGCCTCGGCCGTGGCGCGCTTGCTCGCGCCGCAATGCAGCGAGCTGATTCTCGTCGGCCGGCGCAAGTCCTCCCGCGCCGAGCAACTCGCCGCCGAAGTGGGTGGAGAATTGTTGTTCGACATTCCCACCGCACTCACTCGCGCGCGGGTGGTGGTCTCCGCGACCTCGACCGGCAACTGCATCGAGCAACAATGGCTGCAGCCGGGTAGCATCGTCGTCGACGTTGGCGTACCGACCGATGTTTGCGGCGCGACGCTCGAGCGGTCCGACTGCTTGATCATCTCGGGCGGCCTGGCACGCGTGCCCGACACGATGCCCCTTGATTCGATGTTCCTGGGCTTTCACCACGGCGTCCTCCCCTGCTGCCTGGGCGAAACCATGGTGCTGGGGCTGGAAAATCGGGCCGAGTCATTCTCACTGGGTCGCAACCTGGACATCGATAACGTGATGGAGATCGGGGCCTGCGCCAAGGAACACGGCTTCGATTTCACCCGCCTCTATTCCTTCGGCTTGGAACTGCCGGATGCGGCGCTCGTGCAGTTCAATAAGGCCCTCGCGCGGTCGCGCCGGACTGGCAAACTGTTGCCGTCAAAGAGCGCAGCAAACGGACGGCCTGACGGTGAACACATTGCCGTCACCGATCACAAGACCGCTGCTGCCGGCGCGCTGGAAAGCATCCAAGACCTGGCCGTGCAGGCCGCCCGACTGCACGCGCGCTACATCAACCCCGTGCTCGTGACGCTGAC